>JBOGXT010000528.1:0-1837 GCA_050694635.1 Thermoleophilaceae bacterium | reverse complement strand
GTGGCGCGAGGGCGACGCGACCGTCGCCCTCGCCTTGCCGGGTGCCGACGTGCAGCTCATGCTCGACGCCAACGACCCCGACGCTCCGCTCGGACCGCTCTTCGTCGTCGACAGCGTCGAGGCCTTCCACGCTGCTCGTCCGGAGACGCTCGCCGTGGTCGAAGAGCCCTCGGAGATCCCTGGCGGCTTCATGGCCACCTACCAGGACCCGGGCGGGGCTACCATCTACGTCATGGACCAGTCGACGGACTCCGCCACCCAGTAACCGAGACCAGCTTCGCCGGGAGCGAAGGGAAGCCGCCGACCGACTTCCCCAGTGTTTATGCTGCTTCCAGCGCCCACGCCACCTCTACTGCGGGTGCTCCCGAGAGGACGTATCGTTCCCCCGCTACTTCGAAAGGCCCGCAAATGTGGGCCTTTTCGCGTTCGGAAGGCAGATCCAGACGGGAGCGTGTCCCGAATATGTCCCGAGAAACGGCCACAAGGGCGGGAGATCTCAGGCTTCGAGACCTGTAGCCCGTGAGTGGGCAACCTCCCGCGCACCCCGGCTCCATCCGGACAGCCGATTAGACGGAGGAGGTCGCGTTGTCGGGTACGAAGGGGGTTCGAATGGAAGAGGCGCAGGAGGCCGACCGGCGCGCCGATGCGCGTGCCGGAGGCGAGCGCGAGGTGCTGGTCGGCGCGCCGCAAGGAGGGGGTTGTGTTCCGGCTATTGCGGGGCGAGTCGATGGACGCGCTGGCGCGGGAGACGGGCCAGCCGGCGGGGCGGATCGCCTCGTGGCGTGAGGAGTTCCTGGCAGTCGGAGGCGAGGGTTTAAAGTCGCGGCCGGCGCCGGTCGAGGATCGCCGGCTGGCCGAGGCGCAGCGCAAGATCGGCGAGCTGACGATGGACCTCGACATCCTGCGGGCGCTGAACGAAGAGATGGACCGGCGCCCTCACCCGCCGAGGCGCTGAACGTTTCTGAGCGACTGGAGGCCCCGCTGGCCCGCGTCTGCCGGGTGGCGGGAGTTTCCAGGTCGGCGGCGTGCGAGCAGCGCCGCCGGCGCAGCCTCTCGGAGCCGCCCACGCGGCGTCCCGGCTCGGTTGGAGCGATGACCGACGCCGAGCTGCTCAGGGAGATCCGTGACGTGATCGCCACGAGTCCGTTCGTCGGCGAGGGCCACCGCAGGGTGTGGGCGCGCCTGCGCCGCCGCGGCGTCCGGACCAGCCGCAAGCGGGTGCTGCGGCTCACTCGCGAGGCCGGGCTGCTGGCCCACGCCGCAGGTGCGCAGGCGCGCCGCGCGCCTGCACGACGGAAAGATCAACCGTCGCGGTGCCGGACACGCTGTGGGCGACCGACGCCACCGAGGGCTGGAGCGTCCGCGACGGCCGCTGCGCGGTGTTCGTGATCGTCGACCACGCCTCAGGCGAGCTGTGGTTCGACGCCGCCAAGCGGATGGACCGCTTCGCCGCCGCCGACCTGCTGCGCGAGGTGTGCACGGAGCGCTCGGCTCGGTCGAGCACGCCGTCGCGTCCGGGCTCGCGCTGCGCTACGACGGCGGCCCGTGCTTCCGCTCCGAGCACTACCAGGCCGAGATCGACCACCTCGGCATCGCCCGCTCGCCCGCGTTCCACTACGAGCACGAGACGAACGGCTGCGCCGAGAAGTCGATCCAGACGCTCAAGGAGCAGGTGCTCTGGATCGAGCGCTTCGAGACGCTCGAGAAACTGGGGTCGCCGCCGTGCGCGCATTCGGCCGCACCTACAAAACGACGTGGACGTCGGGGGGCAAGCGGTGCCACCTCATCTGCAGTCAGCGGCAGCTCGTCGCGAAGGCGGAGCACGGGCGCGCATTCG
>JBOGXT010000527.1:0-1764 GCA_050694635.1 Thermoleophilaceae bacterium | reverse complement strand
CGAGCACGGCGCAACCGCGGTGGCGGAGCGGCGCGAGGGGCTCGACCACGGCGCCGTGGTGATCGCCGCGATCACGAGCTGCACCAACACCTCGAACCCGTCGGTGATGCTGGGCGCGGGGCTCCTCGCTCGCAAGGCCGTCGAGGCAGGGCTCTCGCGGCGGCCGTGGGTGAAGACCTCGCTGGCGCCCGGCTCGAAGGTCGTGACCGAGTACCTCGAGCGGGCCGGCCTGATCGAGCCGCTGTCGGCGCTCGGCTTCGACCTCGTCGGCTACGGCTGCACCACCTGCATCGGGAACTCGGGTCCGCTGCCTGCGGAGATCTCGCGGGAGGTGCAGGAGCGCGACCTTGTGGTCGCCTCCGTGCTGTCGGGCAACCGCAACTTCGAGGGTCGCATCCACCCCGAGGTGAAGATGAACTACCTCGCGTCGCCGCCGCTGTGCGTGGCGTACGCGCTCGCCGGGCGCATGGACGTGGACCTCCTCGGCGAGCCGCTCCAGGGGGACGTGTGGCTGCGCGACATCTGGCCCAGCCGGCAGGAGGTCGCCGAGATGACGGAGCGGGCGATCGAGTCGGACATGTTCCGAAAGAGCTACGGCGAGGTGTTCGAGGGCGACGAGAACTGGAACGCGCTCGCGGTGCCGGAGGGCGACCGCTACGCCTGGGACCCGGACTCGACCTACGTGGGCCGGCCGCCGTACTTCGACGAGGCGTCGCCCGACCTGGGCGAGATCAAGGGGGCGCGCGTGCTGGCGCTGCTCGGCGACAGCGTGACGACCGACCACATCTCGCCGGCCGGGGCGATCAAGAAGGACTCGCCGGCGGGCTCGTACCTGCTCGAGCACGGGGTGGAGCAGCGCGACTTCAACTCCTACGGCTCGCGGCGCGGCAACCACGAGGTGATGATGCGCGGCACCTTCGCGAACATCCGGCTGCGGAACCGGCTCGCCCCGGGCACCGAGGGCGGGTTCACGGTCAAGGACGGTGAGCAGACGACGATCTACGAGGCGGCCGTGGCCTACGCCGACGAGGGTGTGCCGCTCTGCGTGCTCGCCGGCAAGGAGTACGGGTCCGGGTCGTCGCGCGACTGGGCCGCCAAGGGCCCGCGTCTGCTGGGCGTGCGCTTCGTGATCGCCGAGTCGTACGAGCGCATCCACCGCACCAATCTGGTCGGGATGGGGATGCTGCCGCTGCAGTTCCCGTCCGGCGAGTCGGCGGAGTCGCTAGGGCTGTCGGGCGAGGAGTCGTTCGACCTGGCGCCGCTCGACGAGGGCGCGCGGTCGCTGCGCGTGAGCGCGTCCAACGGGGTGGCGTTCGACGCTACGGTGCGGATCGAAACGCCGAACGAGTGGCAGTACTACCTCCACGGCGGGATCCTCCACTTCGTGCTGCGCGGGCTGCGCGGCTAGCCCGGGTGGCCGAGCCCGACCGCCGGCTGGGCGCAAGCGACCGGCTCGGCCGGGCGCGCAGCGATCCTGTCCGTCACCACGACCTGTGCTTCGGCTGCGGGCAGGCGAACCTGTTCGGGCTGCAGCTCGAGCTGGAGCCGTCCGCCGGCGGCGGGGTGGAGGGCCGCTTCTTCGTGAAGCAGGACCACCAGGGCCCGCCGGGCTACGCGCACGGCGGGGTGATCGCGGCGGCGCTGGACGAGGCGATGGCGCTGCTGCTGTTCTCCGAGGGGACGTTCGCCTTGACGGGCCGGCTGGAGATCGACCTGCTGGCGCCGGCGCCGGTGGGCGCCTTCGTTCGAATTCGGGCGCGGCGC
>JBOGXT010000526.1:0-5279 GCA_050694635.1 Thermoleophilaceae bacterium | reverse complement strand
GCTCCCGGCACGGCGGGCGCTCCCGGGCGGGCTTGGGGCTGCGCCGCCACGCGGCCTGGTAGGGGCGGGGTTCCCTGCTCCGCGCGCTCGGGCGCCCGGCCGGCCCATTCCCGGAGGCGCTTCACGTCGCGTGCCTGCGAGAAATAGAGGGCCGAGAGAACCGCCAGGCCCACCACTGAGGCCAGCCCGGCGTACACGCCGATGTCCTGGACGATTTCTGGCAAGGGTCGAACTGTAGAGCGCGAGGCGGCGAGGATCGCTCGCGACCGAGTCTACGTGGACGGCGCCCCGGACGCGACCGCCAGGGCTCGCTCGGTGGACAGCTCCGCCACCGCGCCCGCCAGCGCCGCGGCGTCTCCGGAGTAGACGAGCTCCTCGATCCGGGCGAACGCGCTCTCGACCCAGTCGGACTCGAGCGGCGGCTGGATCGCGCACACGATCTTCTCCGCGGGCGTCGGCTGCGGCCGCTCGCCCGGGTTGAAGAGCTCCTCGTGGAGCTTCTCGCCCACCCGGCGCCCCACGACCTCGATCGCGATGTCCACGTCGGGCTCGAGGCCGGCCAGCCGAATCATGTTCGCGGCCAGGTCGACGATCTTCACGGGGTCGCCCATCTCGAGCACGAACACCTCGCCGCCGGTCGCCAGCTCGCCCGACCGGATGATCAGCTGCACCGCCTCGGGGATCGTCATGAAGTAGCGCGTCATCCGCACGTCGGTGACGGTGACCGGGCCGCCCTGCCCGATCTGGCGTCGGAAGATCGGCACCACGGAGCCCGACGAGCCGAGCACGTTGCCGAAGCGCACCGACGCGTAGCGGGTCCCCTTCCAGCGGTTCTGGGCCGCCTCCGCGGCCCACTCGGCCAGCGCCTTCGAGGCGCCCATCACGGTGGCCGGGCTCACCGCCTTGTCGGTCGAGACGAGAACGAAGCGCTCGACCCCGGCCTCGCCGGCCGCCGCGGCCACGATCCGGGTGGCCACCGCGTTGTTTCGCACCGCCTCCACCGGGTTCTCTTCCATCAGCGGCACGTGCTTGTAGGCCGCCGCGTGGAAGACCACCGACGGCGAGTGCTCCTCGAACACCTCGCGCATGCGCGTGGCGTCCTTGCAGTCCGCAAGCACCGCCGCGGCGCGCGCGAAGTGGCGCTCCTCCTCGAGTTCGCGCTGCACCTCGAACAGCGCGTTCTCGGCGTTCTCGACCAGCACCAGCTGCTTGGGCCCGACGCGGGCGATCTGGCGACACAGCTCGGCGCCGATCGAGCCGCCGGCGCCCGTGACCAGCACGATCCGGCCGCTCAGGTACGCGCCCACTCGGTCGATCTCCACCCGCACCGGCTCGCGGCCCAGCACGTCCTCCACCCGCACCTCGCGCACCTGGCGCATCAGGTTCATCCCACCCGAGAGCAGCTCGAACGTGGTGGGCAGCGTGCGCACCGGAATGGCGCGCTCGCGACACGCGGTCACGACCTTCTGGCGCAGCACGCCGGGCGCCGACGGGATCGCGATGATCACTTCGTCCGGCTGCACCCCGTCGAGCACGCGCGGCAGGTCGTCGGTCGTGCCGAGCACCTTGTGGCCGGCGATCCGCATGCCCTGCTTGCGCGGGTCGTCGTCCACGTAGCCGACCGGGGCGCTCGCGAGGCCGGGGTTGCGCCGCAGCTCGAAGGCCACCTGCTGGCCTCCGTTCCCGGCGCCCACGATCAGGACCTCGTGCGCGGCGCGCTCGAGGAACGGCCCGCGCTGCGGGCGCTCGACGACCGCACGCACGGCGAAGCGCGCCCCGCTGACGAAGACGAGCGCCAGCAGGAAGTCGAGCGCGATGACCGAGCGCGGCGGGTCGTGGCGCCCGATCGAGAACAGGAACAGCACGACGATCAGGCCGACCGTCGAGACCACCACCGCCCTCAGGATCGCCTCGAAGTCCTTCTGGTCGACGAAGCGCCACAGCTTCGAGTAGAGCCCGAACATCCCGAAGATGACGAGCTTCATCGCGACCGTCAGCGCGATCGTCTCGGTGAGCAGGTGCTCGTAGCGGTTGGGGATGCCCGCGTCGAAGCGCAGGTAGTACGCGAGGTAGTAGGCCAGCGCCAGCAGGCAGGCATCGACTCCGACCTGGCCGACGCGGCGGGCGTTGACGGATGATCGCAGGGATCTCATGGTTGGCTTGCGGCGAGCAGCAGTTTGACGAGTTCGCGCGGGTCGCGGCGGACGCGCAACACGCCGTTCGCGTGCCGGCGCTTCACCTCTATGTGCCCGGGATCGTCGAGCTTGCGCAGACGCCCCTCGCGGAGCAGCGCCTCGTCGACGGCGCCGAGCCGCCCCTCGAACGTCGTGAACACGGGCCTACCCAGCGCGACGGCCTCGCGGTTCATGGTACCGCCCGCCGAGATGACGAGGTCGGCGTAGGCCACAAGGCTCTGCGCGTCGACCGCGCGGGCCGGGACCACGAAGTCGCCGAGCGCGGCCACCTCCTCGCGCTGCGCGGTGGTGCGCGGCAGCACCACCGCCTGCGCGTCGACGGCCGCGAGCCGCTCCAGCACCCGGCGAAACAGCGGGTTCTCGAAACGGTGGTAGAGCGACACCTCCGGCGGCGTGCGCACGATCACTAGCGGACGCTCGCGGTCCAGGCCGAGCTCCGCGAGCACGGCCGGGTCGGGCTCGAAGTCGGCCAGGTAGTACTCCTCCTTCAGCCCCGCGTAGGCGCGCACCTTGCCGCGCGCGCCATAGCGGTCGAGCCGCTCGGGCGGGATCGCGTCGGGCACCATCACGACCCGCGCGAGTCGGCAGTTGACCTGGTGCTGGGCGGTCGCCCACTCGTAGTCGAACGCGGTGGCGCTCGGCACCCGCAGCATCGCGGCCGCCACGCTCACGTCGTTCGAGCCGTGGCCGATCGCCACGTCGAAGCGGCGCCCGCGCGCCCAGCGCGCCAGCCCGAGGCTCCGCGACAGGAGCCCGGCGGCCTTCCCAGCCAGCCGTCCCCCGCGGTGGCGCCCGATCGCGGTGTGCTCGAGGCCGAAGCGCTCGCACAGCTCGAGCGTCTGGGCGAAGTCGCGGGCGGTGACCTCCACGTCGTGCCCGTCGGCCCGCATCACCTCGATCAGCGGGCGCAGCACCAGTACGTGGGGGCTGTTGGTCAGGTCGACCCAGACGCGCATGCCACGACCTCGCGGACCTGGCGCTCCTTCAGGTCCACACCCATGGGAAGAGCGAAGTTCGTGCGCGCGGCCTCCTCCGTGCCCGGCAGGTCGACGTCCGCGGCGATCGCGGGCTGCCTGTGGACCGGGACCCGGTAGTACCCGCGCCCGATCGGCAGCCGCTCCGCCCGCACCACATAGAGGTGGTAGACGTGCGTCGAGCCGCTCACCTCGTGTGGCAGGGCGACGTGGTCGCCGAGCCCGAGCCGCTCGTACGCGGAGGCCGTCGCGCGGCGACGCTCGTTCCAGCCGTCCAGCTCCGGCAGCAGGACGCGAAGGACCGCCGCCTGCATCTCGTCGAGGCGCGAGTTGTAGCCCACGTCGGTGAAGGTCGACTTGTCCTTCGAGCCGTGGAAGCGCAGGATGCGCGCTCTCTCTGCGAGCGAGTCGTCGTTCGTAGCAACCGCACCGCCGTCTCCGAGGCACGGCAGGTTCTTCGATGGGAAGAACGAGAACGTGGCTGCGGCGCCGAGCGCTCCCGCCTTGACGCCGTGGCGTTCGGCGCCCGCCGCCTGGGCCGCGTCCTCGAGGATCGGGATCCCGAGGTCGCGCAGCTCGTCCACCGGCGCCACGTTGCCGAACAGGTGCACCGGCACGATCGCCTTCGTCCGCGGCGTGAGAGCCGCGCGCACCGTCTCCGGGGTGACGCAGAACGTATCCGGGTCGATGTCGCAGAAGACCGGCGTGGCACCAATGACGATCGCCGCCTCGGCGGTCGCGTAGAAGGTGAAGGAGGGCATCACGACCTCGTCGCCCGGACCGACGCCGAGCGCCCGCAGCGCGATCGTGAGCGCGTCGGTCCCGTTGGCCACGCCGACGCAGTGGCGGACGCCGAGGTAGGCGGCGAACTCGCGCTCGAACGCCTCGACCTCGGGGCCGAGGATGTAGCGGCCGGAGCGCGCGACGCGCTCGAGGGCCTCGCTCAACCGTCCGTGGTAGGGCTCGAGGCTCGATGCAAACAGCGGGACTCCCATAAACGGCCGCTACCCTACTTCGCCTCGATGTTCGCCTCGATCACCGACCCCATCGTCGAGGTGGCCGTGGACGTGGTGGATGCGATGGGGCTCACCGGAGTGTTCGTCCTGATGCTCCTGGAGAGCGCCTGCATCCCCGTGCCCAGCGAGGCCACCATGCTGTTCGCCGGCTTCAACGTGTCGCGCGGTGAGTACAGCCTGTTCGCCGCCACGATGGTCGGGTCGGTCGCCAACCTGGTCGGCTCCTGGCTCGCCTGGTGGATCGGCAAGATCGGCCGCGTCGACATCCTCGAGAAGCACGGCAAGAAGCTGCACATCAAGAAGAGCCACCTCGAGTGGGCCGACCGCTGGTTCGAGCGTCACGGCGACGCCACCGTGTTCTTCACGCGGATGCTCCCGATCATCCGCACGTTCATCTCGCTCCCGGCCGGAGTGGCGGGGATGCCGTTCTGGCGCTTCAGCCTGCTGACGCTCGCCGGGTGCATCCCGTGGGTCCTCATGCTGACCTTCATCGGCCAGCAGGCCGGGGACAACTGGGAGAGCTGGAAGGACAGCCTGCACTACGTGGACTACGCCGTCGCGGCGACGATCGTGATCGGAGTCGCTTACCTGATCGTGCGCAACCGCCGGCGCAAGCGGGATTCCGAGGCCGGCGGCAGCGACCCAGCCGCCGAGTCGGCCTGACGCTGCTGCCGGTCTCAGCCCGGGGCGGAAAAAGGGCTGGTCCTGGCTGGCCGGGTGGCCCGATCGGGCCTAGAGTGGACCCAAGACAGGGGACATGACGTGCCCCAATGCCCATGGCCTCTGTTCCGCCGGTATCCCCTGCCGCCGACCCGCCCTCTTTCCGGAAGCGGACACTCGCGCGGCTGGTGGACCACGTCCGCACGCTGATCCCGGTCGACGCCGTGTGCTTCGGGACGATCGACGAGCGACGCGGGGCCGTCGAGCACACCGCCGGCTGGTTCGCGGACGCCCAGCTCAGCGAGGCGTTCGACGGCCTGCTGGAGGCCGTCCTCGAACGCGACCGGCCGCTCTTCCTCCCGCGGGTCGACGCCTGGGAGGCGGCGCCGGCGCTCCTCGCCGCCGGCGGCGAGTCGCTCGGCGCGGCATCCGTG
>JBOGXT010000525.1:0-3482 GCA_050694635.1 Thermoleophilaceae bacterium | reverse complement strand
TCCTCCCGGAGCACCGCCTTCTGCGGCGCCGTCGCGCTCAGGCGCCGGCGGGACCGGGGGCGATCGCGTCGTTCACCGACCTCCGCGCCGGCTCGCCGGTGGTCCACGAGGACCACGGCATCGCGCGCTTCGCCGGCTTCGAGACGAAGACCGTCGGCGGCGTCACGCGCGACTACCTGGAGCTCGAGTTCCGCGACGGCGACCGCGTCTTCGTGCCGAGCGACCAGCTCCACAAGATCAGCCGCTACGTGGGCGCCGACGCCGGCGACCCGCCGCTCTCGAAGCTCGGCGGCAAGCAGTGGGAGCAGCAGAAGCTGCGCGCGCGGCGCGCCGCCGAGGCGCTCGCGGGCGAGCTGATAACGCTCTACGCCGAGCGCAAGCGCCGCGCCGGCCACGCCTTCCCGCACGACGGCGAGTGGCAGATGGAGTTCGAGCAGCGCTTCCCCTACCGCGAGACGCCGGACCAGCTCGACGCGATCGAGGCCGTGCGCGCCGACATGGAGGAGGCGCGACCCATGGACCGCCTGATCTGCGGCGACGTGGGCTACGGCAAGACCGAGGTCGCTCTGCGCGCCGCGTTCAAGGCGGCCGAGGACGGCAGGCAGGTGATGTTCCTGGCGCCCACGACCGTGCTCGCCCAGCAGCACCTCGGCACTTTCACCGAGCGCCTGCGCGACTACCCGTTCCGGATCGAGATGGTCTCGCGCTTCCGCTCCCCCAAGGACGCGCGCGAGGCGGTGGCCGCCTTCGCACGGGGCGAAGTGGACATGCTGATCGGCACCCACCGACTGCTCTCGCGCGACGTGCGCCCGAAGGACCTCGGCCTGCTGATCGTCGACGAGGAGCAGCGCTTCGGCGTCAAGCAGAAGGAGCTGCTGCGCCAGCTCAAGCTGCGCGTGGACGTGCTCAGCCTGTCGGCCACGCCGATCCCGCGCACGCTCCAGATGTCGCTGGCCGGGCTGCGCGACATCTCGGTGATCGAGACGCCGCCCGAGGGTCGCCGCCCGGTAAGGACCTACGTCGGCGAGTACGACGAGGAGCTCGTGAGCTCCGCCATCGAGCGCGAGCTGGCGCGCGAGGGCCAGACCTTCTTCCTGCACAACCGGATCGACACCATCGACGAGACCGCCGAGCGCATCCGTGCGGTCGTGCCGGAGGCGCGCGTGCTCGTGGCGCACGGCCAGATGGCCGACGGGCAGCTCGAGCGGACCATGCTCGAGTTCCTGCGCGGCGACGGCGACGTCCTGGTCTGCACGAGCATCGTGGAGTCGGGCCTCGACATCCCCACCGCCAACACGCTGATCGTGGAGCGCGCCGACCTGTTCGGGCTCGCCCAGCTCTACCAGATCCGCGGCAGGGTGGGGCGCTCGAGCGAGCGCGCCTACGCCTACCTGCTGTACCCGAGCGCCGCGGCCCTCTCCGAGGACGCCAGCCGGCGCCTGGCCACGCTGTCCGACTACACCGAGCTCGGCTCCGGCTTCAAGATCGCCATGCGCGACCTCGAGATCCGGGGCGCCGGCAACCTGCTCGGGCAGGAGCAGTCGGGTCACGTGGCGGCGGTCGGCTTCGAGCTCTACGTCGGGATGCTCGACGAGGCGGTACGGCTGCTGGCGGGCGACTCCGCCGAGGAGACGGCCGAGCCCGTGCGCCTCGACCTGCCCGTCGACGCCTACGTGCCGGGCGACTACGTGCCCTACGAGGCGGCCAAGATCGAGGTCCACCGGCGGGTGGCCGGGGCGCGCGAGGTGGCCCAGCTGATCGTGCTGCGCGAGGAGCTGGAGGACCGCTTCGGGCCCGTGCCGGAACCGCTCGACAACCTGATCCGGCTCCAGGACGCGCGAATCAAGCTCGGCCGCGCCGGCGCACGCTCGGTGGACTTCCGGCAAGGCAGGATGGCGGTCACGCCGATCGAGCTCGGCTCGCGCGGGTCGAGGACGCTGCGGGAGCGGCTGCCGGAGGCGATCTACGAGTCGGGACGATCAACGGTGCGCGTACGGCTGCCCGACGAGGGCGCCGACCGCTTCAGGGCGGTGGTGGCGGCGGCCGAGGCGATCCTCGAGGTCGCAACCGAGCCAGAGCCAAATTAGCGTCCGCTACCCTTCGCGACCGCTCTCGGCCCGGGGGTTCCTTAACCGGGCTTTACGTTCCCGCACTAGAGATGGGCCGGATGAGAAACGCCTCGATCAAGTCCCTGCTGTCCGTCGCGCTCCTCGCGCTCGGCGCCACCGTCGTCGCCGCGTGCGGCGAGGACGAGGTCCCGACGGGCTCCGTCGCCACTGTCGGCGACGAGACGATCACCCAGGACGAGTTCGACAAGTGGTTGCGGACCGCGGTCTCCGGTCAGGCCCAGGGCGGCGAGGCCGTCGTGCCGGATCCGTCCGAGTTCACCAAGTGCGTGGCGGCCAAGAAGAAGGCCCCCCTCCCCAAGGGCCAGAAGCAGCAGTCCGACGCGGCGCTCAAGAAGCAGTGCGAGCAGGAGTACGACACTCTCAAGCGTGAGGTCATGCTGTTCCTGATCCAGGCCGAGTGGGTCGAGCAGGAGGCCGCCGAGCAGGGCGTCGAGGTCAGTGACGCGTCCGTGCGCAAGTCCTTCGAGGACCAGAAGAAGCAGGCCTTCCCGACCGACAAGGCCTACACCGAGTTCATCAAGACATCCGGCATGACCGAGGACGACATCCTCTTCCGCGTGAAGCTCAACGAGCTACAGCAGAAGCTGACGCAGAAGGTGACCGAGGACGCCACGAAGGTCACCGACGAGGACATCCAGGAGTACTACGACAAGAACAAGCGGCGCTTCGCGCAGCCCGAGCGGCGCGACCTCCGCGTCGTCCTGGCCAAGACCGAGAGCAAGGCCGACCAGGCGCGCAAGGCGCTCGACGACGGGGGCGCCTGGAAGCAGGTCGTCAAGCAGTACTCGATCGACGAGGCGTCGAAGGCCCAGGGTGGCGTGCTTCCCGCCGTGGCCAAGGGCCAGCAGGACAAGGCGCTGGACGATGCGGTGTTCGCCGCCAAGAAGGGTGCGCTCGAGGGTCCCGTCAAGACCCAGTTCGGCTGGTACGTCTTCGAGGTCACGAAGGTGACGCCGGCGTCGCAGCAGTCGCTCGAGCAGTCCAAGGACACGATCCGGAACCTGCTGCGCTCGGAGCGCCAGCAGAAGGCGCTCGACGAGTTCGTCAAGAGCTTCCGCGAGGACTACCGCGAGAAGACCGAGTGCGCCGACGACTACCGGATCGAGGAGTGCTCCAACTCCCCCAAGGAGGACACCGACACCGGTCCGGCATCGGGCGGCAACCCCGGTGGCCAGGCGCCGGCGCCCGGCGCTCCGACGCCCACGCCGCAGCCCGCTCCCGAGCGGTAGTGGCCGCCGATCTCTCGGCCGCCCTCCTGCGGCTGGACGAGGTCACGAGACTGCTGCGAAGGGAGTGTCCGTGGGACCGCGAGCAGGACGAGCGCTCGATCGTGCCGCACACGGTCGAGGAGGC
>JBOGXT010000524.1:0-1708 GCA_050694635.1 Thermoleophilaceae bacterium | reverse complement strand
AGCACCCGGCTCGGCCGGGTGCGCGCGGATCGGTTACTTCAGCTCCTTCCGCAGCCGCCGCACCATCGTGTCCTCCTCCCACGAGGGGTGCTCGAGCTCTTCGCGTAGCCGTTCGATCACCTCGTCGGTCCAGTCGTGGGTGCGCAGGATCAGGAAGCGCAGGTGGGAGACGCGCATGTAGGACTCGGTCTCGGTGCCGCGCCTGACCAGCTCGGCCTCGCGGAGCATCTCGACGACCGGCTTGTACTCCTCGTTGAACCAGGCCTCGGCCACCTCCGCCCGGTTCATCGCCTCGCCGCGGTCCTGGATCGCCCGGAAGCCCCATGCCTCGACGGCCTCGGCCAGCGCGGCGTAGCGCCACTCATCCGACAGCTTGATCTCCTGGCGCGCCTCGGCCGGCAGCGGCACGCGCTCGAAGAAGAGGCGCTGGTGGCTCTTCAGGGGGAGGTCGGCGAGCCGGATCGCGCGGTCGGCGCCGAGCTCGGTGATGATCTCGGTGACCCAGGCCTCGATCACCTCGTGTCCGAGAGCGTGCGCGACCGAGACGCGGTGGTGGCCGTCCTTCACGAAGTGCAGCTCGCCGATCCGGTAGACGTCGATCGGCGGCATCGCCTCGCCCTTCCGCTGCGCGGTGGCGATCCGCTCCCAGCGCGGGCGCACTCGCCCCGACGTGGGGCGGAAGCCGCGGTCGAACTCGCGCGCCCGGTCGACGGTGCCCACGATCGAGTCGAGGGGGATCGTCTCGAGACCGAGGCGGCGCTCGCCGCGGCGCCCGAGGGCGGCCACGACCTCCTCGAACGGGAGGATCACGTTGACGTCGCTGGGCTCGAGCCGCAGGCGGGCCGAGATGCGCGCGAGCGCACGGCGCCGCCGCGCCCGGCCGAAATCGAACTGGGCGTCCGCCTGGGGGAGACCTGTGTCGCGCGCGGCCATGACCCGAAAGGTACTCGTGCCAGGACTCGAGGCTGAGATGGCCACGTCCGGCCGCGCTCTCGGTGCTGATCGCCTACGAGACCGCGCACTTCGCCGAGCTGCGCGACCGGCTGCGCCACCAGCTGGCGCGCGAGCCGGCAGCCGCCGACTAGTACACAGTCGCGTGTACTAGGGCGAGAGCGCGTAGCTGAAGTCGGTCAGCCGCTCGTGGCCGTCGTCGGTCACCAGCACGAGGTCCTCCAGGCGCACGCCGCCGTAGCCGTTTCGGTAGCAGCCCGGCTCGACCGCCACGACGTCCCCCGGCACAAGCGGGTCGGCGCCCGTGCGGCCGAGGGCGGGCTCCTCGTGCACCTCGAGCCCCACGCCGTGGCCCAGCGAGTGGAAGAAGCCGTCCCGCAGCGACTCGCCCTCCGGCTTCGTGCGCTGGGTGGGCTCGCCGGCCTGCTCGAACACGTCGCACGCGGCCGCGAACAGGTCGCGGCCGGTCACGCCCGGGCGCAGGCGCGCGTAGACGCGCTCGAGCGCGGTCCGGGCGAGGGCGTGCCAGGCGGCAACGTCCTCGGCGGGGTCGCCGCCGCCCACGAAGGTGCGCGTCATGTCGGAGTAGCAGCCCGAGCGCTCGTCGCGCGGCCAGATGTCCACGATGATCGGCACGCGCGCCGGCAGCGGCCCCGTGCCCTGCTCGTGGCCGCTCGCCCCGGCGGCGCCCGCGGCCACGATGATGTCCTCGCCCGCAGGGGCGCCGAGGTCGGCGCAGACGTCGCGGATGCGCGCG
>JBOGXT010000523.1:0-7132 GCA_050694635.1 Thermoleophilaceae bacterium | reverse complement strand
GTGCTCAGTTGTCAGTGCTCAGTGCTCAGAATCAGGGGCTGAGCACTGAGCACTGAGCTCTGAGCACTATTTGAGGAACCCCTCGTAGTTCCGCATCATGAGCTGCGCCTCGAGCTGCTTCATCGTGTCCAGCGCCACGCCCACCACGATCAGGATCGAGGTGCCGCCGAAGAAGAAGTGGGCGCTGGTCTGGTTGATGAGGATCGTCGGCAGGGCCGCCACGGCGGCCAGATACAGCGAGCCCGGGAAGGTCAGCCGCGCGAGGATGCGGTCGAGGTATTCGGCCGTGGGTCTGCCTGGCCTCACCCCAGGGATGAAGCCGCCGTACTTCTTCAGGTTGTCCGCCTGCTCGACCGGGTTGAACGTGACCGCGGTGTAGAAGTAGGTGAAGATGATGATGAAGAACGCCTCGCCGACCAGGTAAGCCCAGCCGTTCGGGCTGAAGAAGGCGGAGAAGTCCTGGGCCCAGCTGGCCTGTGTGAGCTCCCCGACGGTGGGCGGGAAGGCCATCAGCGAGGCGGCGAAGATCACCGGGATCACGCCGGCCATGTTCACCCGCAGCGGCAGGTAGGTGGAGCCGCCGCCGGCCATGCGCCGGCCCACCACGCGCTTGGCGTACTGGACCGGGATGCGGCGCTGGCCCTCCTGCATGAACACGACGCCGGCGATGATCGCGAGCGCGAGGAAGGGCATCATCACCACGAAGACCTGGTCCGGGTTGTTCCACCAGCTGCCGATGCCGTTCGGGATCCCGGCGGCGATTGAGGCGAAGATCATCAGGGAGATGCCGTTGCCGATGCCGCGCTGGGTGATCAGCTCGCCGAGCCACATCAGCAGCACACAGCCGGCGGTGAGCGTCATCACGATCACGAAGACGCGCCCGAAGGTGAAGTTGTCGACCACCTCGGTGCCGCCGCTCGAGAAGGTGCGGAAGAGGAAGACGTAGCCGATCGACTGGCCGAAGGAGAGGCCGACGGTCAGGTAGCGCGTGTACTGCGTGATCTTCTGCTGGCCGACCTCGCCCTCCTTGCGGAGCTTGTCGAGCGCCGGCACCACCACGGTCAGCAGCTGCAGCATGATCGACGCGGTGATGTAGGGCATGATCCCCAGCGCGAAGATCGCGAAGCGCTGCAGGGAGCCGCCGCTGAAGAGGTTGAGGAAGCCGAGGACGTTCGAGCCGGTGAAGTTGTTGGCGATGTCCTCGACCGCATCGACGTTGATGCCGGGCGCCGGGATGTACGCGCCGACGCGATAGAGCGCGAGCATCGCCGCGGTGAAGGCCAGCTTCTTCCGAATGTCGGCGACCCGGAACGCGTTCAGAAACGTCCGGAGCACGCGGCTACTCCTCGATCAGGAGGCAGGTCCCGCCAGCGGCCTCGATCTTCTCGCGGGCGGTCTTCGAGAAGCCGTGGGCGTGCACGGTGAGCGCCTTGCTCAGCTCGCCCTGGCCGAGCACCTTGACGGGCACGGCGCGGCGGGTGGCGAGGCCGGCCTCGCGCAGCGAGTCCGGCGTCACTTCCGCGCCCTTGTCGAAGCGCGCCTCGAGGTCCCGCAGGTTCACCGGCTGGGTGTGCGTGCGGAACTTCTCGAACGGCATCGACTTCTTCATCGTCGGGCCGCGCAGCTTGCGCATCCGCATGTGGATCGGGTTCTGACCGCCCTCGAAGCGCACGCGCCGCTTGTTGCCCGAGCGGGCGCCGGCGCCCTTGTGGCCGCGGCCGGCGGTCTTGCCGGTCCCGGAGCCCTCGCCACGGCCGATCCGCTTGCGCTGCTTGCGCGAGCCGGGGGCGGGCTTCAGCGAGTGCAGCCCGATCCGCTCAGGCATCGGTCACCTCGACGAGATGCCGAACCGAGTGAATCAGGCCACGCACGGTTGGGTGGTCCTCCCGCTCCGAGCTGCGGCCGATCTTGCCAAGTCCGAGCGTCCTGATGGTCTCACGCTGCTTCGGGTTGGCGCCGTTCAACGACCTGACCTGGGTGATGGTGAGAGTGGCCATCAGGCGGGCGTCTCCTCGGCCGCGGCGGCCGGGGTCGCCTCGGCCTCGGCCGGCTGCTCCTCCTGGCTCTCCGGCCGGCCGTCCAGCCCGAGCACCTCGGCCACGGTCAGGCCGCGCAGCTCCGCCACCTGCTTCGGGTCCCGGAGCGTCTGGAGCGCGTCCACGGTCGCCTTGACGAGGTTGATCGGGTTCTGGCTGCCGAGCGACTTCGACAGCACGTCGTGGATGCCGGCCAGCTCGAGCACCGCGCGCACGCCGCCGCCGGCGATCACGCCGGTACCGGCCGAAGCCGGCTTCAGCAGCACGCGCGACGCCGAGTGCACGCCCACCACCTCGTGGGTGATCGTCGATCCGTGCATCGGCACGCGGAAGAGGCTCTTGCGGGCCCGCTCGACGCCCTTCTGGATCGCGACCGGGACCTCGTTCGCCTTGCCGTAGCCCACGCCCACCTGCGACTTCTCGTCGCCCACCACCACGAGCGCGGTGAACGAGAAGCGGCGGCCGCCCTTGACGACCTTGGCGACGCGGTTGATCTCGACGACCCGCTCCTGCAGGTCGGATCCGCGGTCGCGGTCGCGTGTCCTGTCCCTAGACGCCATGTGAACCGTTCACCGTAGCGATGATCATCAGAACCGGAGCCCGCCCTCGCGGGCGCCGTCCGCGAGCGCCTTCACCTTGCCGTGATAGCGGTAGCCACCGCGGTCGAACACGCAGGTCTCGACGCCGGCCGCCTTGGCGCGCTCGGCGAGCAGCTCGCCCGCCCGCTTCGCCTGCTCCATGCGGGCCAGCGACTTGAGGTCGCCCTCGACCCAGTTGACGGCGGCCACGGTGTGGCCCTTGACGTCGTCGATGAGCTGGGCCTGGATGCCGCGGTTGGAGCGGAACACCGACAGCCGCGGCCGCTCGGCCGTGCCGCGCACCTTGGCGCGCACCCGGCGGCGCCGGCGCAGCCGGGCCTGGGGCCTGGTCTTGACGCTCATGCCCGCTTCCCGACCTTCCGGGCCACGTACTCGCCCTCGTAGCGGATGCCCTTGCCCTTGTACGGCTCCGGCGGGCGCTTCTTGCGGATGTTGGCGGCCACCTCGCCCACGATCTGCTTGGAGATCCCGCGCACCACGATGCGGGTGGGCTGCGGCACCTCGAAGTCGATCCCCTCGGGAGCGTCCATCTCGACCGGGTGCGAGTAGCCGAGCGCGAGCACCAGCTTGTTGCCCTGGAGCTGGGCGCGATAGCCCACGCCCTGGATCTCGAGGCGCTTCTCGTAGCCGTTCGTCACGCCCTCGACCATGTTCGCGATCAGGCTGCGTGTGAGCCCGTGCAGGGCGCGGTGCTCGCCGCGGTCGGTCGGCCGGCTGACCAGGATCTCGCCGTTGTGCTGCTCGACCCCGATGTCGCGCGACACGCGCTCCTGGAGCTCGCCCTTGGGGCCCTTCACCTTCACGAGCTGCGGCTCGATCGTGATCTCGACCCCGTCGGGCACCGCGATGGGCTGCTTGCCGATCCGGCTCATCCGATGCTCCTTTCCTGTCCATCGTGCCCTCGGGGGCGCGAAGGACGAGCTGAACACGGACGCAGGTCCGAAGCCTTGCGATCAGCAAGGCGAGGGCCGAGGACACCGTTCAGCGAAGTCATTTGCGTCATCCGAGGGTGCGAGGGGCGGGTAAGGAGCATCGGTTACCAGACCCTCGCGACGAGCTCGCCGCCGACGCCCTGGCGCCGCGCGTCGTGGCCGGTCATGACGCCCCTGGACGTCGACACGATTGCCGTGCCCATGCCGCCGTAGACCCTCGGGACCTCGCCGGCGTTCACGTAGCGGCGCCGGCCGGGCTTCGACAGCCGCTCGATGCCCAGGATCACCGGCTTGCGGTCCTCCGTGTACTTGAGACGCACGCGCAGGACCCTTCCGACACGGGCGGTGTCGGTCTCGTAGTCGTCGATGTACCCCTGCTCCTTCAGGATGCGCGCGATCTCCGTCTTGAAGGCGGAGGCGGGCATCTCGACCTCGTCGTGGTCGGCCCGCAGCCCGTTGCGGATGCGGGTCAGGAAGTCGGCGATCGGATCGGTCTGCACGGCTACCAGCTCGACTTCGTGAGTCCGGGGATCATGCCCTCGTGCGCGATCTCGCGCAGGCAGATTCGGCACAGGCCGAACTTCCTGATGTACGCGCGCGGGCGGCCGCACCGCTTGCAGCGGTTGTAGTTGCGGGTCTTGTACTTGGAGCCGCGCTGCTGGCGGACCCTCTGTGACGTCTTAGCCATCTATTCCCGTGCCTCTTCGGCCTCTTCGCCTTCCTCGTCCGTGCGGACGGGCGTCTCGTACGCCTCGGGGTTCTCCTCCTTGAGCTTCTCGAGGGCGGCCTGCTCGGCCTCGGCGCGCTGGCGAGCCTCTTCCTTGCGGCGCTCCTCGTCGGCCGCCGCCTCCGCCTCGAGGTCCTGGCCCGGAGCGCCCTCGCGCGCGAACGGCATACCGAGCTCGCGCAGGAGAGTGTAGGCCTCCTCGTCGGTCTTGGCCGTGGTCGTGATCGTCACGTCCAGGCCGCGCACCTGGTCGATCGCGTCGTAGTCGATCTCCGGAAAGATGATCTGCTCGCGCACGCCCATCGAGTAGTTGCCGCGTCCGTCGAAGGAGCGTGGGTTGAGGCCGCGGAAGTCGCGGATGCGCGGGATGGAGATCGAGGTCAGCCGGTCGAGGAACTCCCACATGCGGGCCCGGCGCAGCGTGACGCTCACGCCCACCGGCATGCCCTCGCGCAGCTTGAAGGCGGCGATCGACTTGCGCGCGCGGCGGACGCTCGGCGCCAGGCCGGCGATCGTGGCGAGCTGCTCGCTGGCCGCGTCCAGCATGCTCGAGTCCTGCTTGGCCTCACCGACGCCCATGTTGAGGGTGATCTTCGTGAGCCGCGGCACCTCCATCATCGAGGAGTAGCCGAAGCGCTCCCGCAGGCGCGCGCGCACCTCGCTCTCGTAGCGCTCCTTGAGGCGCGGCGGGATCTGGGCGGGGGCCGAGGCCTCCATCAGTCGATCTCCTTGCCGGACTTCCTCGAGATGCGGCGCCGGCGACCGCCGTCGCGCGCGATCCCGACGCGGGTCGGCTCGTTCGTCTCCGGGTCCACCAGCATCACGTTGGAGACGTGGATCGGGCCTTCCTTCTCGACGATGCCGCCGAGCTCCTGTGCGCGCTGGGTGTCCTTGAGGGTGCGCGGCCGCGTATGGCGCTTGACGATATTCGCGCCCTCGACGTAGACCTTGTCCTTCTTCGGGTTCACGCGCAGCACGCGGCCGGTGCGGCCCTTGTCCTTGCCGGCGATTACGCGGACGGTGTCGTCGCGGCGGATCTTGTGAGCCATGGTCAGAGCACCTCCGGGGCGAGGGAGACGATGCGCATGAAGTTGCGGTCGCGCAGCTCGCGCGCGACGGGACCGAAGATGCGGGTGCCACGCGGGGTGTTGGCCTGGTCGAGCAGCACGACGGCGTTCTCGTCGAAGGCGATGTAGGTGCCGTCGTCGCGGCCGAACTCCTTCTTGGTGCGGACCACGACCGCCTTGACGACCTCGCCCTTCTTGACGGAGCCGTGCGGGATCGCCTGCTTGACGGTGCAGACGATGATGTCGCCCACGCCCGCGTAGCGGCGGCGGGAGCCGCCGGCCACGCGGATGCAGAGCACCTCGCGGGCGCCGGTGTTGTCCGCCACCTTGAGGCGGGACTCCTGCTGGATCACCGGGCTCGCTCCAGGACCTCGACCAGGCGCCAGCGCTTGGTGCGGCTGAGCGGACGGCTCTCGATCACGCGCACGGTGTCCCCGACGTTGGCCTCGTTCTGCTCGTCGTGGGCGTGCAGCGTGGAGCTGGTCCGGACGATCTTCTTGTACATGCGGTGCTGGCGGGCGATGTCGATCCGGACCGTGATGGTCTTGTCCGCCCCGTCCGACACGACGATGCCCTGACGCACCTTGAGGCGGCCGCTCGCCTTAGGCTCGGCAACCGGGACCTCGCCCCGCGGCTGCCCGGCCCGGCGCTCACGCTCCTTCTGCCGATAGGCGCGGCGATGACGGGCCTTGCGCTGGCGCCGCTCGGCGCGCTCCTGAGCCCGCTCCTCGGGCGACCGCGACGGACGCGCCTCACCGGTATGAAGCGACCGGGCCCGCTTGCGCCGCTCCTTGGGGGAGAGCTGCTCCTCGGGCTCGGCGTCCTCGCCGGCGGGAGCCTGCTCCGCCGATGCGGCCTCTTCCGCCTCCGGCGCAGGGGATTCCGCCGCCACCTCTTCCGCGCGGGCCTCCTCGCCCGCCGCCTGGGCGGCGTCCTCGTCCGGAGCCGATTCGGCCTGCTCGGCCACGGCATCCTCCGCGCCCGTGTCGGGCGCTTCGGTGTCCGGCGTCTCTTGCGCGTTCACGTTCTCTTCGTTCTCAGTCATGCCGTCTTCTGTCTGCGGATCTCTGTCTCGACGTCGATTCCGCGCTGGCGGGCCACGGTCAGCGCCCGCGCCAGGTCCGTCTTCGCCTGCTTGAGCCGCGCCGTGTTCTCGAGCTGGCCGGTCGCGTGCTGGAAGCGCAGGTTGAACAGCTCCGTGCGCGCGTTGGCCGCGAACTCCACGAGCTGCGGATCCTCCAGGTTATGCACCTCGACGGCCTTCATCCGCCACCGCCGTCGCGCGACACGAACTTCGTCTTCACCGGCAGCTTGTGCCCGGCCAGGCGCATCGCCTCTCGGGCGAGCGGCTCCGGCACGCCGGACAGCTCGAACATCACCCGGCCGGGCTTGACCACCGCCACCCAGCCCTCGGGCGAGCCCTTGCCCGATCCCATGCGGGTCTCGGCCGGCTTCTTCGTGTACGGCTTGTCCGGGAAGATGTTGATCCAAACCTTCCCGCCGCGCTTGATCTTGCGGGTCATCGCGATACGGGCGGCCTCGATCTGGCGGTTGGTCACCCACCCGCGCTCGAGCGACTTCAGCCCGTACTCGCCGAACTCCACGCGCGTGCCGCCCTTCGCGTTGCCGCGCATTCGGCCGCGGTGCTCCTTGCGCCACTTGACTCGCTTCGGCTGCAGCATCAGAGGCGTCCTCCCTGCGGGGGTCCGCCCTGGCCGCCACGGGGGCCGCCCCGGCCGCCGCCGGGACCACGCCCGCCGCCGCCCGGGCC
>JBOGXT010000522.1:0-8401 GCA_050694635.1 Thermoleophilaceae bacterium | reverse complement strand
GTCGACGACTCCGACGGTCATGTGGGCGTTTTGAGCGCTCGCCTCGAGGAGCTTCACCTGGCCGCCTGCGAGCGGGGTCGGCCGGACCCTGAGGCGCTCGCCGAGCGACTCCTGCACCGACAGCTCGACGGCGAGCTCGGCGTCTTCGCCCACGCCGCGAGCACCTACGCTGGCGCCCTTGGCGCGAGCGGCCTGGCGCGTTACGAGGAGCTCGCGCGCGCCGAGTGGGCCCTGGTTCCGGAGCTCGGGCCTGGCGAGGAGCGCGAATACGGGCGGCGCTTCGCGATCACGGCCGTCATGGAGGACCTCGCTCGTGGAAGCGGCGACGTCGACGCGCTCGTCGCCGTTCTGCGGCGCGACCTCTCGCTGCCCTACCGCTTCCTGCGCATAGCGGAGGCCTACTGGGACGTCGGCCGCGAGGCTGAGGCCACCGACTGGGCCGAGCACGGCATGGAGGCCTTTCCCGAGCGCCCCGATCACCGCCTGCACGCGTTCCTCGCCCGCGCCTACGCGCATCAGGAGCGGCACGGAGATGCGCTCGAGGTCGCCTGGGACCACTTCGCCGATCGCCCCGGTCTCGACACCTACCGCGAGCTCAAGCCGTACGCCGAGCGACTCGGCGACTGGCCGCGCTGGCGCGAGCGGGCACTCGGACTGCTCCGAAGGCGCGCCGCCGAGATGCGGACGGAGGCTCAACACCGTGGCTACGGATGGTCGCGCACGTACGACCGCTCCCAGCTAGTCCGGATCCTGCTCTGGGAGGGCAACGTCGAGGCCGCCTGGGGCGAAGCGGAGGCTGGGGGCTGCGACGAGGCGCTCTGGCTCGAGCTCGCCGAGCGGCGCAGGGAGACGCATCCTGAGGACGCGCTGCGGGTCTACCGGGAGCGGATCGAGCCAACCATCGCGCGCAAGACAAAGCGCGACTACGAGGAGGCGGTGGCCCTGATCGAGCGGGTCGGCGAGCTGCTGCGGCGCGTCGGACGCGACGAGGAGCTCCCGGCGCTCGTGGCCGAGATCCGGGCAAGGCATGCGCGCAAGCGCAACCTGATCGCCCTCCTCGACGGACCCCGCTTGAAGGCCGCGGCCCCGCAGCGTGGTTAGGCAGCGGCGGAGATCGACGCTCGAGCAGCGCGTCGCCGAGGTGGCCGAGGCGGCCCTCGCCGAGCGTAGGTTCGTCGGGACCGTCGACGTGCTCGTCGGACTGGGCTGGTTGCCGAGACGTCGCGTCGACGAGTGGCGGCAGGGACGCGTCGAGCACCTGGAGGGCGTTACGCAGGCGACGCCGAGCAAGCTCTCTGCCGCGATGGCCAGCCTCCGTGGCTGGGCGCAGGCCCGCGGCCTCGAGCCGAGCGAGACTGCATACGTCGCGCGCACACGCGATCGCCGGCCGCTGCGGTTCACGGAGAGCGGCGACGCCCGGATCGAGCGTGCGTACCGGACGCATTGGGTGTCGCCGGAGCTGTCCGAGAAGCGGCGTGGGCAACTGGTGGAGCGGCTGAGCCGGCCGCCGGACCCCGTCGTGATCTCGGCTCAGGGACTGGACCTGCACCGAGTGCGGCGGCACCGGGGACCTGCTGCTGATGGAGGGGCCGGGACCCTTGTGCCTGCGTTGCGCCGACATGGATCACCTCGACTTCCTGCCCTCTGGAGACGCAGCGCTCACCCGTCGGGCCAGGAAGGCCAGCGGGCTGTCGGCGGTGGTGGTGCGGTTCAGCCGAGCGAGGCGGCGATACGAGCGGCAGGGCGTGCTGGTCGAGGAAGCCGGGCTCGAGCACGCGGAGGCGGAGTGCCTCGCCGACGAGGAAGCGCGGTCGCGCCGACGGCTGCGTGAACAAGCGCGGCGGGCGGAGGAGGATCGGAAGTTCCAGGCGGAGATGGCGCGCGAGATCGTGCGCCTCTACCCGGCCTGCCCCCCGGTGCGGGCGCGGGAGATCGCGCGCCACGCGGGCGCGCGCGGGAGCGGCCGGGTGGGGAGGACCGCGCCCGGCCGGGCTCTCGACCGGGAGGCGGTCGCGCTGGCCGTGGCGGCGTCGGTGAGGCATCGGGACACGCGCTACGACGAACTGCTGATGTCGGGGGCGAGCCGAGCCGAGGCACGCGCGGGCGTGCGGGAGGAGGTAAACCGGGTTCTGAATAGCTGGCGAGCGTCCGCAGGGTAGCGGCGGGAGCCCTCTCTCCGCAACCGCTCGGTCGACGAGGTTCAGGTCGCGTGACCGCGCGGATCAATCACCCTGAGCTCGCGATCCAGGGCCACGATCTCCGCGTCGCCGGTCATCAGCGGCAGCCGGAGCCGCTCGGCGAGCGCGACAGCGAAAGCGTCCGCGTAGGAGAGCGCGTGCCGAGCCTTCACCCGAGCCGCCCCGAGGACCAGTTCGACATCGACATCCGCCGCTCTCACGCTGTCCCGGACCCGCTCGACCGCAGCCGCGGCGGCCGCCTCGCCCGCGATGCGGGCCTCAATGTAGAAGACCTCGCCGAGGTTGATCCATGAGATCACCGCCCCGCCGCCGTCAACGGCTCGCTCGATCTCCGCAGCGCCGGGCTCGTCCCTCAGAAGGGCCAAGATGGCCCAGGTGTCGAGTACGAACTTCAGCGCTCGCGCCTCCGGTCGCGAGCCCCATCCCGCTCGAGCTCGCGGCGGTGCTCAGCCTCGAGCTCGCCGAGCGGGTCGCCGTGCTTGAGCAGTCCGCGCAGGCGCGCGTCATTGTCGACACGACGCACGCGCGCCTCGCCTCCAGCCTCTTCGACGACGACTTCGTCGCCGGGCCTGATACCGAGCTTGTCGCGCACCTCCTTGGGCAGTACGACCTGGCCCTTGGGTCCCACCCGCGCAGTCATACCGGCCAGTATAACTTGTGTCGAGGACGAGACGGCCAGCGCCCCGCGGGCGCACCATGGGTACACGGCCAGTTTCGATTTCTGGCCCTCGCCACTTTCCTGACGTTGCGCAAACCGCGGGCGTGACGACACGGTAAATCGGCTGGAGCGGTCACCAGGGACGACTTCTATCGCCTCATACATGACCTGAAGAGCTCGCCGGGGTCTTCGTCTGTAGCTCCTGCCAGCCTGCTTGGGCTGCGGAGATCAAGGGCAAGCACCAGTGCCGCTGTTCAGCGCTGGCCGCCTGAGCGCGCTCGGATGACCTCACGAGCAACAGGCGGTTGCGCGTAGCTCTTATGGATAGGCCTGGCTCGCGGCTAAAGGGGCGGCGTGCGCCATCTACCGTAGGCGAGTCCGCCATTTGCCGCGATCATAATCGCCATTTGACGACACGGACATCGCCATCTCGCCTGTTCCCGCGCTACGCTCGGCCGCTCGTCCTGGAGGCGCTCGCAGATACGCGCGTGGTGTTCGTTGGCGGCGCCCGCCAAGTCGGCAAGAGCACGCTCGCGCGACAGATCGTGCGGGAGGAGCATCCTGCCGCGGAGCTCAGCCTCGACGACCAGGCCACTCGAGAGGCTGCTCTAGCGGACCCGGCGGGTTTCGTCGCTGGCTTGAAGGGCCCGGCGTTCATCGACGAGGTCCAGCGCGCGCCAGACCTCTTGCTCGCCATCAAGGATTCCGTTGATCGAGATCTGACACCAGGTCGGTTCCTGCTCACTGGCTCGGCGAACGTCGTCGCCTCGCGCAAGGTGAAGGACGCACTCACTGGTCGGATGGAGACGATCCGGCTATGGCCGCTTGCTCAAAGTGAGCTCCGCGGCACGCAGACGAACGTCGTCGACGCTCTGTACGCGTCTGCGCCGCCGCTGGTCGCTGGGGCCACAGTCGGCCGTGCGGCGTTCGCCGGCATCATCGCAGAGGGCGGCTATCCGGAGGCTCGGCCGCGTGAGGGGCGTCGTCGAGCTCGATGGTTCGGCAGCTACGTTGACACCACGCTTGACCGGGATCTACGCCTCAGCGGCGCGCGCAAGCTCGATGAGGTGCCGCGTTTGCTCCGGCTGCTTGCCGCCCAAGCGGCGAATGTCCTCTCTTATCGCGGTGTGGCCGCCAGGCTGGACCTAAACCATGAGACTGTGCGCGAATACATCGGCCTGCTGCAAACCGTGTTCCTGGTCCGACTGTTGCCAGCCTGGCGGCCCGGTATCGGCGCGCGCGAGGTGCAGAGCCCGAAGGCATACCTGACCGACGCGGGGCTGTTGGCTTACCTCCTCGGCGCTGACGAGGATCGGATCGCGACCGATGACCAGGTCACGGGCAGGGTGCTGGAGAACTTCGTCGCGATGGAAGTGCTCAAGCACGCCGACTGGGCCAAGGCGGATACGACCGCCTACCACTACCGCCAGCGCGAAGACGAGGTCGACCTCGTGCTGGAGGATCGCGCCGGTGACATCGTCGCCGTGGAGGTCAAGGCGGCCGCAACGGTCACGCGCCGTGATGTACGGGCCATGCAAAAGCTGCGTGACGCTCGCGGCGAGCGCTTCAAGGCCGGCGTCGTCGTATGCACGGCCGCCCAGACGATCCCGCTCGGCGACCGGGTGTGGGCCATGCCGCTCAGCGGCCTCTGGGCGTGAGATCCATCCCCGGAGCTCAGTCGATGCTGACGGCAGGGGCCGGCACCAAGAGGTGGTTTGCGCAACGTTCGCGTCTCGCCACTTCGCGATCTCCCAGACAGGAGACTCGGACGGCCGCTACCCCTCGACGTGGACCTCGTCCCCGGCGAGCGGCTCGAGGCCGTGCCGGCGGATGGTGGCGGCGTCGACGACGTCCTGGATGGGCATCCCGGAGATGATGCAGTCGGCGGCGCGGCCCTTGAGGTCGGGCGGCCGCGGGCAATGGGTTCGACTCGCACGGGCAGCAGAAGGCGACCGGGAAAGGGTTCGTGGCCGGTTCTTGAGCCTGGCCGCGGACGCCTCGCGCGCCTTCTCGCGGAGCTCGACGGTCTGGGCGCGCGACTGGGCGGCCAGGCCGCGGGAAACCGGAAGAGCTTCAGGCGCCGGGGTTTGTCCCCGGGGGGCGCGGCCTGGAAAGAACGCAGAAGCTCGGCGGTGCGCTTGCGGCGAAAGTTGAGCGCGCGGGCTTGGGCGTTGGCGGCGCGCGTGGCGCGGGCGGCCCGGGCGCGGGCCCGCTTGACGGCTCCCCGGAGGCGGAGCCCTCTATTCATGGACCCAGGCTACGCCCACGCGCAGGGCGACACTAGGCGGATACGACGCCCTCCATGCCAATGAACGAGGTGGCCTGCGCGCTGTGCGCTCCCGGGCGGGAGGCGGCGGGCGAGGTGCGCTTAGACTCGGGGTCGTGGCCACCGTTCTCTTCGTCTGCCTCCACAACGCCGGCCGCTCTCAGATGAGCCAGGCGCTGTTCGAGCGGGCTGCCGGTGGGCGTCATCGGGGGCTTTCCGCCGGCACGACGCCCGCTGACCGCGTCCACCCCGAGGTGGTCGAGGTCATGGCCGAGCTCGGCGTCGACGTGGCCGGCCGCACCCCGCGGCTGCTCACCCGCGAGGTCGCCGAGCAGGCGGACGTCGTGGTCACGATGGGCTGCGGCGACGAGTGCCCCTACATCCCCGGCAAGCGCTACCTCGATTGGGAGCTCGAGGACCCCAAGGGCCGCCCGATCGAGGAGGTGCGCGCCACCCGCGACGAGATCGAGCGGCGGGTGGAGTCGCTGGTCGCCGAGCTCGATCGCGCCGCGGCCTGAGCCTTACCCGCGTTCCCTACACTGCGCCGCCCGGTGCGGCGACTCCTATCGACAGCGGCGATCGTGGCCTCCGCGGCGGCCCTGGTCGCCGGGTGCAACGGCGACGACAGCTCGGGCGGGGCGCTCGAGTCGGCGCTCGCCTACGTGCCGGCCGACACGCCGTTCGCGGTCGCCATCGACACCGACGTGGACGGCGACCAATACCAGGCGCTCGACGAAATCCTCGGCCGCTTTCCCGGCGGCGACAGCATCAAGCAGCAGCTGCGGCAGCAGCTCGAGGAGGGCGAGGAGCGGCTCTCCTACGAGGAGGACGTGCGGCCGCTGCTCGGCAACCCGTTCGTCGTCAGCGCCACCGACCCGGCGTCGTTCCTCGGGGAATCCGAGGAAAACGACTTCATCGCCGCCATCCAGGTCGAGGACACCGACGCGCTCGATGGCCTGGTCGAGAAGACCAACCCGGATGAGCAGGGGGAGGTGGCCGGCGCCACCGTCTACGAGGACGACGGCACCTTCTTCGCCGTCGAGGACGACATGGTCGTGTTCGGCGCCTCGCGGGACCTGCTCGAAGCCGCGCTCGAGCGCGCCGACGGCGATGACCACCTCGGCGAGGACACCTTCGAGCGGAGCCTCGAGGGGCTGCCGGAAGCGGCCCTGGCGCGGGTCTACGTCGACCTTCAGGCGCTGATCGAACAGGACCCCGGCGCCGAGGCCGCGCGGCGCGTCGAGTGGGTGGCCGCGCTGCGAACGCTCGGCATGACCGCGTCGGTCGCCGAGGACTCGATCGACGTCGAGTTCAACCTCCGCACGGAGGGCGGGGACCTGAGCGACGAGGACCTGCCGCTGGCCGCCGGCGACGAGGCCGCGCAGGTCGTGCGCATCCCGGGCGAGGTCGGCTTTGGCCTGCGCGAGCCGAGCCAGGTCGTCGCCTTCTTCGAGTCGGCCTTCCAGGCGGTCGACCCGCAGAGCTTCGGCGACTACGAGGCCGGCAAGCGCGCCATCTCGCAGCGCTTCGGCATCGACGTCGACGAGGACCTCTTCGCGCAGCTGACCGGCGACCTGTCGGTCTCCGTGGCCGTGGACGGGGCCTTTTCGGCCCGCGCCGAAGTGGCCGACCCGGACGCCTTCGCCGATACCGTCGACCGGCTGGCCGAGGCGCTCCCGCAGCTCGGAGCCGGTGCCGGCGTGACGGACGTGGCCCGGCGCGGCGACCTCTACGAGGCCCGCCTGGCCGACGGCGGGCGCTTCGTCTTCGGCGTGAGCGGCGACGTGTTCGTGGCCGGGAGCGACGCTGCCCGCGCGCGCCGGATGGGCTCGCTGGAGCCCGAGGACGTGCCGGATGCGAGCGGCTCGCTCGTCATGTCCGCCGACGCCCAGCAGGTCGCGACCCAGGTGCTCGAGCGGCTCGCCCCGCAGCTCGGGCTGGGTGGGATCTTCGGCGGCGGCCTGTTCGCGCGCCCGCTCGACGAGCTGTCCGGCTCGGTCGCGACGAGCACGGACGGCCTGCGCGGCTCGTTCAGCCTGACGCTCGACTAGGCCCAGGCTTGCAGCAACGGCAGCGGGTCGATCGGCTCGCCGCCGGTGAACCAGCCGCCCACCCAGATCTCGAAGTGGAGGTGGGGGCCGGACGACCCGCCCGTGTTGCCTACCTCTGCGATGACCTGGCCGGTGCGCACGCGGTCGCCCTCCTTCACGGGGATCGAGCCGCTCCTCAGGTGCATGAAGACGTAGTCGTAGTCCTCGTCGTCGCCGTCGAGCACCACGTAGTGGCCCGCGCCGCGGGCCTGATACTGGACCGCCTCGACCACGGCGCCGCGGGGCGCGACCACGGGGGTGCCCTCGGCCGCGGCCAGGTCCTGGCCTTGGTGGCGATGGCCGTCGCGCTTCGCGCCGAACCGGGATCCGTCGCCACCCCAGTCGTAGCTTCCCGCGACCGGGAAGGCGTGATGGGAGAGCTCGAGCTCGGCCGTGCTGCTCGCGGTCGGGGCGCGGCGCAGGCCGCGGCCGGCCATGTGGAGCTGGTAGCGGCCCTCCGGGAGGACGCCGGCCTCGAGGCCGGTGAACGCGACCGAGTGCTCGCCCGCGTAGCGCTCGCCGAGGTCGAGCGTGGCAACGCGCGACCGATCGGCCGCGCTCAACACGTGCAGGCGGACGTGGACGGCGCGGCGGCCGGAGAGCGTGAAGCGGATGCGGGCCGGACGGCCGTGCAGATAGAAGTGCTTGCGGCGCACCGTGAAGGAGGTGAGGAGGGTTCCGCGCCGGCGGGCAGGGCGCCTCTGGCTCCGGGCGGGCCTGTCGGGCCGCGCCTCACCGGGCTTCTGCGCCTCGCCGGGCTTCGCTCCGCCGGGCACGTGGCCGCCGTAGCTCCCGCCCCCCGCCTGCGATCCGGCCCTGTCCGGCGCCACGGCGCCTCCGCCGCCGGCCACGGCCGGCGCGGGAAGGGCCGCGCCGATCGCGACGCATGCGAGAAGGACACCGGAGATCCGCACTGCCCCTTCGCATCGGCTGGGCGCCGGGGCGCTTGAGCCCTGGGCGGATACTCCTGCTCGCTGCAACCGATCTTGCGCCTCCAGGCGCCCCGAGGACGCTTACCGGCTGGCGGCCACGGGTAGCGCAAGAGAATGCGACTCCTCACCCTTCCCGTCACGATCGCCCGCATCCCCGTCGAGCTCGGCTTCGGAGCCGCGAAAGGAGTCGTGAAGCTCGCCCACGGCCTTGTGGGAGGCGGAGAGGAGGCGGTTGTGGAGAAGCCGCGCCCCGGACC
>JBOGXT010000521.1:0-2108 GCA_050694635.1 Thermoleophilaceae bacterium | reverse complement strand
CGGCCGACCCGCCCCTCGCGCCCGCTAGACCACTTCGCCGCAGGCGCCCCGCGTGGGTCGCAGGGCCCCTGAATGCGGCGCCGCCGGCGAGCGAGCCCGGGCCTCGTGGCCGGCTACCGCGCGTACGACCTCGGGAAGCCCGGCTCGAACATGGACGGGTCGAGGTCGGCTGGCCGTTCACCCGGCCATGTCAGCGTGGTGAGCCCGGTTGACTCGCCGTTAGGCCAGTGGTTCCCGTGGACCTCGCCGCCAGCACGCCGGACCACCAGCTCGACTTCCGCCGTGCAGCGTCGATCCTCTACCAGCGCCCAGTGGTGCATCCTCACGGGGACGGTACAGGTCTCAGCGGACGAAACGGCGGCGCGGTTGACGCGCGTTCGCTCGGTACACCCGATGACCGCTTCTGCGGTACTGCTTCTTCGGCGGGCGACGGCCCGACGAAGGGTCCGCCGCGCGTCCGCTCCGGGGGTGCCACGCGGGGCAGCCCCTGGCTTGGGCTCAGCCGGCCGGGGCGCTCGGCTTGCCCTCCCCTGGCTCGCGTACGTTCTGGCTGAACCCGGGCGGCTCGGCGGCTGCCGTCTCCGGCACTTCGTCGGGTTCGTCGGGCAACTTCGGCGGCGCCGCGCGCCACGGCCGAAGGTCCTGGACGAGTTCGCGGTAGAAGTCCATCGCCTGTCGGCGCGTCTCCAGCACGAACGAGCGCTCGCCCTTGCCTCGCTTGGTCCCCATCTGGCGGGACAGCGAGAGGCGGAAGGCTCGAGGCGGGCGCTTGGGGTCGTTCTCGAGGAGCAGGCACTTCGGGTCCTCGCGCGCCGCGCTGAGCAGTGCCGCGGTCGTCGCCTGGGAGTTCGCGAAGCTGACCTCCACGACCAGGCCGTCCGGCGCCTCCTTGAGCTGGCGCAGCAGCCAGTTCACCCGAGTCGGGGGTCGGCCGTCTCCGGGCGCCTCCACGGTGACGCTCGTGACCACCTTGCGCGTCCGCAGATCGGCCTGGACGACGAGTGGCCCTACCGCATCGGGCACCCGGATCGCGGCGTCGACTATCCCGCCGTCCGCAAGCGAGATCGCGTTGGCATCGAGGCGGTCAGCGGCAGACTGCTTGCGTGGGCGCACCGGGCGTACGTCCCGGCCCAGATCCTGGCCGAGTCCGAGGCACAGGTACTCCACGAACTGCTCCCAGCGCCCCGCGACGTCGCGTACGTCGGAGTTGGTCGCGCGCAGCGTTCCGTCTCCAGCGCCGTTGCGCACGCCCACCCAGTTCTCGCCCATGTCCTGGAAGCCGCTCGCGCCGGAGCGCTCGTCATCGAGGTAGGCGATCAGCTCACCGAGGATCCATGCCTGGTCCGGGTCCGAGACGCCGCGGTGGCGGTGCTGGACGATGGCCTCGGTGATGATGCGCCACCAGGAAAGGTGGTAGAGCCGTGTCGTGCGCAGCTTCCGGCCGTCAACGGGCACGGGCGAGTCCGTGGGCGACCCCGTGATCTGGTTCGAGATCGTCAGCACCCCGTCGAGGCGGTTCTCGCGAGCCCAGTCGAGGTAGCGGTTGACCTGCTCGGACGTGAGGTCCGCGGTCCCGGTCTTCACTTCGACCAGGCACCGCCAGGCGGTCTTGCCGCGCTCGACGACGATGGCGCCGTCCGGGATGTGCGTCTTGCCCCCGGCGTCCTTGACCTGCACCTCGGCGTACGTCGCGATTCGCCCTTTGGGAGCACCGAGCGGCCCGACGAGGGCGTGGCCAAACTCCGGCACGGCGCGCATTACGGCCAGGAGCGACGAGGTCGCGCGCTTCTCCTGCTCCTCCTGCCCCCTGATCCCGACAGCCGGGATCAGGCGTGCTAGGTGCCAACCCTCTCCATGCCCGTCGTGCACCATCCTGTCGCTGACCCTAACTCACCGGAAGGCGGCGTGCCACGGCTGCAGCGGCTCGCAGTTGCCCTAGCACCTGTGCCCGCGAACGCGAGGTCCCGGCGCACCGCGCCGAGCAGCACCGCCGCGGCGTGGACCAGAGCCGCCCCCGAGTGCCTGATGCAGGATGTGGCCCCGATACGCGAGCAGCGCCGCCGCCGGCGCGCTCGCTCGCTCGCGGAGGTTGTGGTGGTGAGCTTGGC
>JBOGXT010000520.1:0-7746 GCA_050694635.1 Thermoleophilaceae bacterium | reverse complement strand
GCTCAGGACTCGTTAGCCCGGGCGCGGCGGCGCAGCTCCTCGCGCCAGCGCTCGTCCTCCGCGACCTGGGCGCGGATGTCGGCCTCCGTGCGCTCGGACCGCCCGCTCGCGCGCCGGCGGGCGTTCTGCGCCTCGAGCATCTGATCGACGTCGTCGAGCTCGAGCTCGGCCTCCACCTCCGGCGAGCGGGTGGGGCGCCAGTCGACCTGGTCGGCGCCGGAGCCGGGATACCACTTGCCGATCGCCAGGAAGATGCCGATCGCGACCACGAAGCCGAACAGGACGAAGACGGCGAACTCGTCCACGGTCCGAGTGTAGGCCGCGAGACGGGCCCGTGCCGGGCGGGCCGGTGCGGCCGGGGCCGGGTGCGGGGCGGGCCCGGTCCCGGGCGGGCCCCGCCTTAGCGATGTCCCCCGCCGAGCGGCTTCAGCACCGACCGGCCGGGCGCTATCCCGGCTCCCTCCGGCAGCCCCCGCGGGTGCTTCACGGACGCGAACTGCTGCACCACGGCAGAATCAGGAACACATGATCGACTTCGAACTCACCGACGAGCAGCGACTCATCCGCGAAACCGCCCGCGACTTCACCGACCGCGAGATCGTCCCGCGCGCGCGTGACAACGACCGCAACGAGCACTTCGACACCGAGCTGGTCCAGAAGATCGCGGACATGGGCTTCCTGGGCGCGATCGTCCCGGAGCAGTACGGCGGCCGCGACGTGGACTACCGCACCTACGCGCTGATCGTCGAGGAGATCGGCCGCGGCTGCTCGGCGATGCGCACGGTGGTCTCAGTGGTGACCTCGCTCGTCTGCTCCTCGCTCGTCCGCTGGGGCACGGAGGAGCAGAAGCAGGAGTGGCTGCCGCGGCTGTGCTCGGGCGAGGCGCTCGGCTGCTTCGGCCTGACCGAGCCCGGCACCGGCTCCGACGCCTCCAACCTGAAGACACGCGCCGAGAAGGTGAACGGCGGCTGGCGCATCAGCGGCGGCAAGATGTGGATCTCGCTGGGCAACTACGCGAAGCTGGCGCTCGTCTTCGCGCAGACCGATCCCGAGAAGAAGCACCGCGGCATCGCGTGCTTCCTCGTGCCGACCGACTCCGACGGCTTCTCGACCCAGGAGATCCACCACAAGCTCGGCCTGCGCGGGTCGGACACCGCGGAGCTGTCGCTCGACGCCGTCGAGGTGCCCGACTCGGCCCGGATGGGCGAGATCGGCGACGGCTTCAAGATCGCGATGAGCGCGCTCGACTCGGGCCGCTACAGCGTGGCCGCCGGCTGCGTCGGGATCTGCCAGGGCTGTGTGGACGCCTCGGTCACGTACTCGAAGGAGCGCACCCAGTTCGACCGCCCGATCGCCTCGTTCCAGCTGGTGCAGGAGATGATCGCCGACATGGTGGTTGAGACCGAGGCCGCCCGCAGCCTGGTCTGGCGGGCCGGCTGGCTGAAGGACGGCGGCAAACCCAACACCACGGAGACGTCGATCGCCAAGCTGTACGCCACCGAGGCCGCGGTGAAGTGCGCCAACTCCGCGATCCAGGTGCACGGCGGCTCGGGCTACGTGGACGACTACCCCGTCGAGCGGTATCTGCGCGACGCGCGCGTGACGACCCTGTACGAGGGCACCTCGCAGATACAGAAGCTGATCATCGGGCGCGCCGTGACCGGCGTGAACGCGCTCGTGCCGTGAACCTCGTCCTCGCCGAGGAGCGCGGCGCCGTCGGCCTGGCGCGCCTCAACCGGCCCGACGCCCGCAACGCGCTGTCCCCAGAGCTGATGGAGGAGCTGGCGACGCTCGTCGAGCGCTGGGACGAGGATCCGGGCCTCCGCTGCATCGTGATCGCCGGGAGCGACGACTGGTTCGCCGCCGGAGCGGACATCAATGCGATGGCGCGGCGGAGCTTCCAGGAGGTGCTGGTCTCCCCCGCCGCGCGCTTCTGGCCGCGGCTGGCGGGGGTGCGCACTCCGCTGATCGCCGCGGTGTCCGGCTACGCGCTGGGCGGCGGGTGTGAGCTGGCGCTGCTCTGCGACATGATCGTCGCGTCCGAGTCGGCCGAGTTCGGCCAGCCGGAGATCCTGCTCGGGATCATCCCGGGCGGTGGCGGGACTCAGCGCCTCGCGCGCGTGATGGGAAAGCAGCGGGCGATGGAGATCGTGCTCACGGGGCGACGGATCACGGCCGCCGAGGCGGAGCGGCTCGGGATCGTGAACCAGGTCGCGCCGGCGAAGGGCTGGCTCGACACGGCCCTCCAGCTGGCCGAGGTGGTCGCCGCGCGGCCGCCGCTGGCGACCCGGCTCGCCAAGCAGGCGGTGCTGGCGGCGGACGAGACACCGCTCTCGGCCGGGCTCGACCACGAGCGGCGCCTCTACGAGCTGGCGATGGCCACAGAGGACCGCGTGGAGGGCATGAACGCGTTCCTGGAGAAGCGCAAGCCGGAGTTCCGCGGGCGGTGAGCGCCCCGGACGGGCCGGCGAACCCCCCGGCCGCGCTCGGCGTCGTCGGTGCCGGCACCATGGGTGCGGGGATCTGTCAACTGCGATGCGCATCGGGGATGACAGTTCTTCTGCACGACCCCGTGCCAGACGCCCTCGAGCGGGGGGCTGAGCGGGCGCGGGCCGGCCTGCGCAAGTGGAGCCGCCGAGGCCGCGGAGGGCTTCTTTGCCCGGCTCGGCTTCGCCGCCGAGTGGGTCGGCGACGCGCCGGGACCCGTGCTCGGACGGATCGCCTGCCAGCTCGTGAACGAGGCCTGCTTCGCCGTCGGCGAGGGGGTCGGCAGCGAGGACGACGTCGACGCGGGCCTGACGCTCGGCCTGAACCACCCGCGCGGGCCGTTCGCTTGGTGCGAGGCGATCGGGATCGAGCAGGTCTGCGCCACGGTCGATGGGCTGTGGCGCGAGCGTCGCGAGGAGCGCTACCGCCTCGCTCCGCTGCTTCAGCGCAGGGCTATGCTCGCCGGGTGGCGACCGCCGACCTGACGGTGCTCGCGCTCGGCCGCCCCGACGTGAGCGCGAGCGAGTACATCGCCGAGATCCAGCGGCGGCTGCGCGGGCAGGAGCGCGTGCGCTATCGGATGCACGCGATGGGCACGTCGCTGGAGGGGTCCACCGCGGACATCCTCGCGGTCGTGGCCCAGCTGCACGCCGTGCCCTTCGAGCAGGGCGTCCCGCGCGTGTACACCGTGCTGAAGCTCGACGAGCGCCGCGACCGCCCGGACCAGACGCTGGACGACAAGGTCCGGTCGGTCGAGGACAGGCTCGGTGCTTGAGCTATTGGCTCTGTACTCATTGGCCTAGCTCGGCCAGGATGCCCGCCGTGGACGCCACCGACCGGTTCTCGAAGAACCTGCGAGAGGCTCGCGAACGGGCCGGTCTCTCCCAGGAGCAGCTGGCCGCCAAGAGCAACCTCCATCCGACGGAGATCTCGCGATTGGAGCGAGCGCGCCGGGAGCCCCGGCTGGGCACGATCGTCCGGCTCGCGCGGGGTCTCGGGATCGGCGCCGATCGCCTGCTGCGCGGCATCCGCTGACGCGCTCGACGTGAGCCACGCAGCCGCGCTCGGCTTGGGTCACCAAACCGGCGGCGCCGGCACGCTCTCGCTGGGGGGCGAGTAGCGCGGCGTCCGCAGCGCCTCCACCTCGCGAAGCGCCGCCAGGTGGTCCAGGAAGCGGAACACGACCTCCCGGTCGGCCGCCGACAGCCAGGCCGCCGAGCGCTCGAGCGGCGCCACGATCGGCTGGAGAAAGTCGTCCAGCCACCGCCGAGCGTCGGGGGTGATCGACAGAACCCGCTTGCGGCGATCCCGCGGATGAGGATGGCGTTCCACGTGGCCGGCACGCTCGAGCCGGTCCACCAGCATCGTGACGCCGCCGGAGCTGAGGCCGAGCCGCTGACCGAGGTCGGTCGCGGTCAGGCCGCTCGAGGCCGCGAGGTGCTCGAGCGCCCACAGGTCCCCTTTCTCGAGCCGCAGCTGCTCGGCGCGCCCGGCGCGATGGCGATAGCCGGCGAGCTCGGTGCGGTACACCGCCGCCGCCACGGCGGCAGCGGTGGGCGGGGCGTCGGAGCCCGGCTCGCCGGCGTCATCCGCCGGCTCTTGCGAGAGAGGCGCTTGTCTCGATTCCTGGCCCATGCCGTTCGGCCGCTCCCGGTAGCTGGCTACTTGAGCTATTGGCCTAGTCAGCATGGTAAACGACCGCGGGGCGGACCGGCTCCGCCCGCGGCGTCCCGAGCGTCAGTGGTAGAAGCGCTGCAGCTCCGCTCCGCGCGCATGCTCGGCGGCCATCTCGCGCGTGGCCTCGCGCTCCGAGACCTGCGCCACGCCGAGGTCCCACCACGCGCCGCCGTCCAGGAGCCCCCGCCGTGGCTCGACCTCTGCAAGCACCACGCTCAGGCGCCGCTCCGCGCGGGCCGCCTCCAGCGCCTCCCTCAGCGACTCCTCGCCGTCCGCCTCGAACACCGCGCAGCCGAAGCTGCGGGCGTTGGCGGCGAAGTCGACCGGCAGGTAGTCGCCGCCCAGCCGGTCGCCAACCCGATAGCGGAACTCGTTGCCGAAGCTCGTGCCCGCCTTGGCCTCCTGGAGCGCGTGGATCGACTGGTAGCCGTGGTTGACCACCAGCACCACGGTCAGCTTGAGGTCGTCCTGCACCCCGGTGACGAGCTCGCTGGGCGCCATCAGGTAGGTGCCGTCGCCGATCACGGCAAACACCTCGCCGGCGTCGGGCCGCGCCATGCGGATCCCGAGCGCCGCCGGCAGCTCGTGGCCCATGCAGGAGTAGGCGAACTCGAGGTGGGTCTCGATCCCTCCCGAGCAGTCGAGCGTCTTGAGCAGGTCGCCGGGCGGGCTCCCCGCCGCCGCCACGATCCAGTCCCCCGTCCGCGCGGCCTCGTTGACGATGCGCAGGAGCTGCCCCTGGCTCATCCGCTCGCCCTGGCGCGGCACGAGGTCGTCCGCCAGCTCGGAACTCCACCGCTCGATCGCCTCGCCGGCCTCGGCGCGGTACTCCTCGGACCCCGACCAGTCGCCGAGCGCCTCGAGCAGCGCCCGCAGCGCCAGCTTGGCGTCCGCCACCACGGGCGTAGCGCCGAGCTTGTGAGCGTCGGCACCGCACACGTTGATCCCGACGAACCGCACCGCGGGGTGCTGGAAGAGCGAGTGCGAGGCGGTCGTGAAGTCGCTCAGCCGAGTGCCGACGCAGAGCACGAGATCGGCGCGGCCGGCGATCGCGTTTGCCGCGCGCGTACCGTTCACCCCGACGCCGCCGAGCAGCAGCTCTCCGGCCCGCGTCGACCCCTTGCCCGCCGAGGTCTCGCAGACCGGGACGCCGAGCCGCGCGGAGAGAGCCTCGAGCTCATCTTGCGCGCCGGAGTAGCGGACGCCGCCGCCGGCGACGATCAGGGGCCGCTCGCACTCGCGCAGCAGCCGCGCCGCGGCCTCGATCTCCTCCTCGGCGGGCGGGCGCCGCACCACCCGCCAGGTGCGCTCCTCGAAGAACGAGGCGGGCCAGTCGTAGGCGTCCCCCTGCACGTCCTGGTGCAGCGAGAGCGTGACCGCGCCGGTGTCGGCCGGGTCGAGCAGCACGCGCATCGCCTCGGGCAGCGCGGTCAGCAGCTGCTCGGGCCGCGCGATCCGGTCGAAGAAGCGGCTCACCGGACGCAGGCAGTCGTTCACGGACACGTCCGCCTCGACCGGATGCTCGAGCTGCTGCAGCACCGGCCCCTGCCTGCGGTTCGCGAAGGTGTCGGAGGGCAGCAGCAGCACCGGCAGCCGATTGGTGGTGGCCGTGGCCGCGCCGGTGACCATGTTCGTCGATCCGGGACCGATCGAGGCGGTGCAGGCGAGCGTCGAGAGCCGCTGCGTGGCCTTGGCGTAGCCGATCGCCGTGTGGACCATCGACTGCTCGTTCTTGGGCTGGTGGAACGGCAGCTCGGCGCCGTGCTCCTCGAGCGCCTGGCCGATGCCGCAGACGTTGCCGTGGCCGAAGATGCCGAACACGGCCGGGATCAGACGGCGGCGCACGCCGTCGCGCTCGGACCACTGCGCCTGGAGGTAGCGCACCAGGGCCTGGCCGGCGGTCAGCCTCAGCGTCTCGTGTCCGGCCGCCCCGCGCTCGTCGGTCTGGACCTGCGGGCTCATGCCGTCCTCGCTTTCCGTCGCTCGCCGAGTCCGAGCGTCTCGAGATAGCTCCTGCTAGCCACGACGTCCGGGAGTGGGTTCGTACCCTGACGTGCGTCGCGATCCTGCTCCACGGTGGCGGGCCCGTCGAAGCCGTGGCGCTCGAGCGAGCGCGCGAGCGCCCGGAAGTCCACCAGCCCGGCTCCCACGGGACAGAAGATCCCCGCCGTGATCGCCGCCCAGAAGTCGAGCGGCTCGGACAGGGTGCGATGCAGGACCCGCGCATGCACGTCCTTCAGGTGGAGGTACTCGACGCGCGCCGCGTGGCGCTCGTACAGCCGCACCGGGTCCACGCCCGCGTACGCGCAGTGTCCGGTGTCGAGGCACAGGCCGATCGTCTGCGGGTCGAGCGCGTCGAGCAGGCGCTCGATCTCGTCCTCGAACTCGACCCAGCTCCCCACATGGGGATGGAACACCGGCCGTAGCCCGAACTCGTCGCGCGCCACCGCGGCCACGGCCTCGATCCCGTTCACCAGTGCGAGCCAGCGCCGCCAGGGCAGGCGGGGCGCGGCCTCCGGGCGGCCGGCGCTGACGACCCGCTCGGGGTCGACGAGATCGATGACCACCAGGAAGCGGCCGCCGGCGCCGCGGATCGCCCGGCAGGCGCGCCGGGTCGCCGAGACGATCTCCGCGAGACGCAGCCCGTCGTGCAGGGGCTCGAACACGAAGGAACCGGCCACGTGCAGCCCGAGCCGCTCGAGCTCCGGTGCGAGCAGCTCCGGGTCCTCGGGCAGATATCCGATCGGGCCGAGCTCCGTCCAGCGGTAACCCGAGCGCCCGATCCCGGCGAGCACCTCGCGCCAGGGCGGGTTGTCGGGGCTGTCGGCGAAGTCGACGCCCCACGAGACCGGACCGGTGGCGAGCCTGACGCTCACTGTGCCGTCCAGCCCCCGTCGACGACCAGGCTGGTGCCGGTCACGAGCGCCGCCGCGGGCGAGGCCAGGTAGACGACCGCTCCGGTCACGTCCTCGACCGTCCCGATCCGGCCGAGCGGGATGCGCCGCTCCACGTCGGCCCGGAACGCGGGGTCGGCGAAGAAGGGGGCGGTCATCGGCGTCTCCAGGAAGGTCGGCGCCACGGAGTTCACGCGGATCCCATGCGCCGCGAGCTCCACGGCCATGGCCTTGGTCATCCCCTCGACGGCGTGCTTGGTGGTGCAGTAGACGGTGCGGTTGGCGGCGCCGACGTGCCCCATCTGCGACGAGATCGTCACGATCGACCCGCCGCCCGTCTCCACCATCCGCCGCGCAGCGGCCTGGGCGACGAGGAAGGTGGCCTCGACGTTGAGCGCGAGCAGCTCCTCGAGGTGCAGCTCGGAGACCTCGAGGAAAGGCTCGGGGATGTTCGCCCCGGCGCTGCCGACCAGCACGTCGATCCGCTCGAGCGACCCGAGCGCCGCCCGCACCCGGGCCGTGTCGGTCACGTCGCAGACGAGCGCCTCGGCGCGGCGGCCTAGGCCCTCCACCTCCCGCGCCACCGCCTCCAGCTCGTCCCCCGAGCGGCTGATCGCGACGACGTCCGCGCCGGCCTCCGCCAGCGCGAGCGCGCAGGCCCGGCCGATGCCGCGGCCCGCCCCGGTGA
>JBOGXT010000519.1:0-2123 GCA_050694635.1 Thermoleophilaceae bacterium | reverse complement strand
GGCTAGCAGATGGCGGCGGCGCGCGGGTCGCTGCTCGCCGCGGGTTCGGACGGCGGCGTGCGCGTCGGCCTGTGGATCGCGGCCCTGGCCCTTCCGGCCCTCGGCCTGGTGCTGCTGCTGGCGGCGTCGGACGCCGACGTGCAGTGGGAGCATCACCCCTCCCACTTCTGGCTCGTCCTCGCGGCGGGGCTGACCAGCGCGGCGCTGGCCTTCTCGACGTCGGGCGTGGCGCTGCGGCGCTCGGACGCCCGCCTCTACCTGGTATCGCTGGCCTTCCTGAGCGCCGCGGGCTTTCTCGGCCTGCACGCGCTCTCGACGCCCGGCGTGCTGCTCGACGGGCCGAATCAGGGCTTCGCGGTGGCCACCCCGATCGGCCTGCTCGTGTCGGGGCTGTTCGCGGCCGCCTCGGCGCAGCCGCTGGGGCCGGAGCGGGCGCAGGCCGTGGTGCGGCACGCACAGCTGCTGCGCGGCGCCCTGCTGGGCGCAATGGCCGTGTGGGCGGCGCTGTCCGTCCTGTCCGTGCCGCCGCTCGACGACCCGACGCCGGTCGAGCGCGCCTCGGGGGTCCTGGTTGCGGTGGCCGCGGCGGCGGTCGTCCTCTACGCGCTGGCCGCGGCGCGCTACCTCATGATGGTGCTGCGCTCGGGCTCGCCGATCCTGCTCGGTGTGACGAGCGCCTGGGTGCTGCTGGCCGAGGCGAGCGTGGCCGTCGCCGTCGGGCGCATCTGGCACGCCAGCTGGTGGGAGTGGCACCTGCTGATGCTGATCGCGTTCGGCGCGATCGCGGTGGCCGCCCGGCGCGAGGACGCCGAGGAGCGCTTCTCAGACCTCTACCTCGACCACACCGCCGCCGGCACGCGCGACGTGAGCGTCCTGTTCGCCGACCTGGCCGGCTTCACCTCGTTCGCCGAGGGGCGCGAGCCGCGCGAGGTGACGGAGATGCTGAACGCCTACTTCGAGGTGGCGATCCCGCCGATCGTGCGCGAGCACGGCGGCGAGGTCGACCGCCTGATCGGCGACGCGATCATGGCCACCTGGGGCACCCGCGGCGACCAGCCCGACCACGCGGAGCGCGCCGTGAACGCCGCCGCGGCGCTGCAGATGGAGACAGCCCGGCTCGCGGCCGCGCATCCCGACTGGCCGCGCTTCCGGGCGGCGGTGAACAGCGGCGAGGCGCTGGTCGGCGTGGTCGGCGCCGAGAGCGGCCGCAGCTACACGGTGATCGGCGACACCGTCAACGTGGCGGCGCGCCTGGAGAGCCGGGCGCCCACCGGCGGCGTGGTCGTGGGCGGCGCCACGCTGCGGGCGGTGCCCGGTCTGCGCGCCACCTCGCTCGGCGAGATCGAGGTCAAGGGCAAGCGCGAGCGGGTGGACGCCTACCTGCTCGAACTCAGGGCCTAGAGCTCAGGGCCTGGAGCGCACCGCCAGGATCACCCGCGTGGTCGCGCACAGGCGGCCCTCGTCGTCGGTGAAGTCGACGTCCCAGACCCACGAGGTGCGGCCACGGTGGAGCGGCCGGCCCTCGGCGTTCACGTGGCCGCTCGTGACCGGCCGCAGGAAGGTCGTGTGGTTCGACTGGCCGACGGCCATGCTGCCGTTCTCCTCGACCGCCAGGTGAGTGGTGAGCGACACCATCGACTCGGCCAGCGCGGCGTAGGCGCCGCCGTGCACCAGGCCCATCGGCTGCTGCACGCGGCGGTCGACCGCGAAGCGCGCGCGGCAGCCCTCGGCGCTCGTCTCGAGGAGCTCGAACCCGAGCACGTCGTCGAGCGTCCCCGCTGCCGGATACGTCCCAACCGGCGAATCCGTCATTGCATTCACACTACAGTTCGGCCTGAATTGGCCACGTTCGACCAGCTCTCAGACGAGCAGCGGGCGATCGTCGAGCTCGTCCTCCGGCAGGGGAAGAGCTACGGCGAGCTGTCCGACATGCTCGGCCTGCCCGAGGTCCGCGTGCGCGAGCTCGCGCGCGACGCCCTGGTCGACCTCGCCCCGATCACCGCCCGCGGCGTCGAGCAGGACTGGCGCGGCCAGCTGGCCGACTACGTGCTCGGCTTCGCGCTGCTCGAGTCGAGCGCCGAGGGCTGCCGCGCGCGCTTCGCGGTCGACCGCCGCGTGCAGCA
>JBOGXT010000518.1:0-1575 GCA_050694635.1 Thermoleophilaceae bacterium | reverse complement strand
GTCGTGGGTGTAGAGCTGCACCACCTCGTCGCCCTTGCGGCTGCCCGTGTTCGTCACGGTGACGGAGGCGCTGAGACTGCCCTTGCGCGACACGGTCGAGCGGCTCAGCTCCAGGTTCGAGATCTCGAACGTCGTGTAGCTCAGCCCGTAGCCGAACCCGAAGAGCGGCGAGCAGCTGGGGATGTCGCGGTGCTGCGAGTTCCACTTCACGTTCTTGTTGCACGGCCGCCCTGTCGGCTCGTGGTTGTAGTAGATCGGCACCTGGCCCACCCGGTAGGGGAACGACACGGGCAGCTTGCCGCCCGGGTTGAGCTTGCCGAACACCACGTCGGCGACCGCCGGGCCCGCCTGCACGCCGGGGAACCAGGCCTCGAGGATCGCGGGAGCGTCGTCGACGACGTTCTCGAGCGCGAGGGGACGACCGTTGAAGAGGACGACCGCGAAGGGCTTGCCGGTCGCCTCGATCGCCCGGATCAGTTCCTCCTGCCTGCCAGGGAGATCGAGCGTGCTGCGCACGTTCGCCTCCCCGCTCATCTCGCGCGTCTCGCCCAGGGCGAGCACGACCTGATCCGCGGCCTCGGCGACGGCCACGGCCTCGGCGAAGCCGGCGTCCGAGCCGCAGCCCTCGGGATCCTCGTGCGGGACCTCGGTGTTCGAGAGCTTGCAGCCCTCCGCATAGGTCGCGCCCGGGCTCTGCTCGTCGATGCCGTCGAAGACGGTGACGACGTCCTCGTCGCGGCCGGCGCCCCACCACGGCCCCAGCATGTCGTGCTGGTTCTTCGCGAGCGGCCCGATCACCGCGGTCTTCTTCGACGGGTCGAACGGGAGCACGGAGCCGTCGTTCTTGAGCAGCACCATCGAGCGGCTCGCGGCGCTGCGGGCCGCGGCCACCGCGTCGGGGAGCAGCATCTGCTGCTCCGCTTCGGCAGGCTCGAAGGGCGCATAGGGATTCTCGAACAGCCCGGCGCGGAGCTTGACGCGCAGGATCCGCCGCACCGCGTCGTTCAGCCGCCGCATCGAGATGCGGCGTTCGGCGAGCAACTGCGCGCCGAAGTCGCGGATCAGGGTGCTCGTCATCTCGGAGTCGACGCCGGCGTTGAGCGCGAGGGCCGCCGCGTCGGGCCCGTCGGCCGCGACGCCGTGCCCGCACTCAGGGACGGTGTCAGGATTCTTCGGCGGGCAGGCTCGGAGCTCGGCGACGGCGGTCCAGTCGCTCTCCACGAAGCCGTCGAAGCCCCACCTGCGCTTGAGCACCTCGTTCATGAGGTAGGAGTTGGCGCAGCCCGGCACGCCGTTGATCGCGTTGAACGAGCACATGGCCGTGTCGGCGCCCGCGTCGATCGCCGCCTTGAAGGGCGGTAGGTAGACGTTCCAGAGCCGCTGGAGGGACATGTCGGTCGTGTTGTAGTCGCGCCCCGCCTCGGGCTGGCCGTAGGCAGCGTAGTGCTTGACGCTCGTGACGACCTTGTCGGGCGCGCTGTAGTCGCGGCCCTGCGCCGCCTTCACGCGCGCGGCCGCGTAGACGGAGTTCAGGTACGGATCCTCGCCGCCCGCCTCCGAGATGCGGCCCCAGCG
>JBOGXT010000517.1:0-3177 GCA_050694635.1 Thermoleophilaceae bacterium | reverse complement strand
GCGCAGGGGTCGGCAAGGCCACGCTCTACCGCCGCTATCCGGACGTGCCGTCGATCGCGCTGGCGCTGCTCGACGAGCACGAGCGCGCACTCCAGGAGCGGCTCCTGCGCGGCGCTCCGCCGCTTGGTCCGGGCGCCCCGCCCGCGGAGCGCCTCGCCGCGTTCTACGAGGCCATGATCGATCTGCTGGCGCGCCACGGCCACCTGGCGCTCGCCGCCGAGACCGGGCCGCGCCGCTACCGAACGGGCGCCTACAACGCGTGGGCGCTGCACGTCGGCGGGCTGCTCGAGGACGCGGGCCTCGATGACCACCCGGGCCTGACGGATTCGCTTCTGGCACCGCTCGCGCCAGACGTGTTCGCGCACCAGCGCGCCTCCGGCCGGACTGCCGGCAAGATCGCCGCCGACCTCGCGGTGCTCGCCCGCCGGGTGCTGGACGGCTGACTCGAGCGACTACGAAGGAGCTGCGCCTAGCGCGGCGCGAGCCGGACCGTCGTCGGGGCGATCTCGTCCCGGATCATCGTGTCGAGATAGGGGGAATCGCCGTACTTTCGCCGGAACCCGTCGGTGGCGCGCTCGACCGAGTCCGCGTCGTCCGCCCTGACGCCTCGCACCGGAACTGCCTCGCCCTCCACGTGAAGCACCGCATCGGGGTTGGCCATCAGTTCCCGGAACCAGCGCCCGTCCTCACCGCGCAGCGAGCGGACGTAGACGATCCCGTCGGTCACCACCGCCCAGATGACCGTGCGGTGGACCGGAGCGTCGCCGGAACGGCGGGTCTCGATGTCGACCTCCTCCACCGTCTCGAGCCGGCCCGGCCATTCCATTAGCACTACGTTAGCTCCGGACTAGGCGCGCAGCCGGTACCCGCGCGCGAAGAGCCGATAGTTGACCGCGAACAGCGCGGACGCCGCCGCTGCGAGGAGCAGGAGCGAGACGGCCACGTTCGCCTCGGAGTAGCCGAGGAACCCGTAGCGGACCAGCCCGATCATGTAGTAGACCGGGTCGAAGCGGGTCAGGGTGTCGAACGGCTCCGGCAGCAGCGACGCGGAGTAGAAGACCCCGCCCAGGAAGATGAGCGGCTGCAGGACGAACGTCTGGTAGAACGAGACGTCGTCGAACTGCTCGGCGCGCACCCCGACGAGCACGCCGAGCTGGGCGAAGAAGAACCCCACCAGCAGCAGCGCCGGCACCAGCACGAGGGGATGCTCGATCGGGATGCCGATCAGGATCGACGCGGCCGTGAAGGTGAGCACGGCGACGAGGAGGCCGCGGAGGAAGCCGCCTAGCGAGAACCCGAGCAGCAGCTCGACCGGGGAGGCGGGCGACGACAGCTGGTCGTCGATCGCCCGCTGGAACTTCTGCTGGAGGATCGACGAGGAGTTGTTCGCGAAGGCGTTCGTCGCCCAGGACATCATGATCAGTCCCGGGACGACGAACACGACGTAGTCGAAGCCGTGCAGCTCGTCGATCCTCGTCCCGAGCGCCGCGCCGAAGACCGAGATGTAGAGGAACGTCTCGAGCAGGGGCGCTCCCACCGTCTGGCGCTTGATCTTCATGAAGCGGTTGACCTCTCGCCGCACCAGGGCGAAGAAGCGGATCTGCCTTGCGCTCACGCGGCCTCGCCGCCGATGTGGGCGCGCGAGAGCTCCTTACGGCCGACGAGCTCGAGGTACGCGTCCTCGAGGCTCGCGACGCCGAACTGGGCCGCCAGCTCGGCGTTCGTCCCGCGCGCGACGATCTCGCCCTGGTTGATGAAGGCCACTCTGTCGCAGAGCTGCTCGGCCTCCTCGAGGTAGTGGGTGGTGAGCAGGATCGTGGTGCCCTCGGCGTTGATCCGCTGCACGTAGTGCCACAGCTCCAGCCGGAGCTCCACGTCCACGCCGGCGGTCGGCTCGTCGAGGATCAGCAGACGGGGGCGGTGCATCAGCGCCCGCGCGAGCACGAGCCGGCGCTTCATGCCGCCCGAGAGCGTGCGCGTGCGCTCGTCGCGCTTGCCGGCGAGCGAGAACGCGTCGAGCAGCTCGGCGGCGCGCTCGCGGCGCTCGCGCTTGGGCATGCCGAAGTACGCGCCGTGGTAGTCGAGCGTCTCCCCGGCGGTCAGGAACCAGTCGAGGTTCAGCTCCTGCGGCGCAAGCCCCACCGCCATCCTGGCGTCCTCGTAGTGCACGACCGCGTCGTGGCCGAAGATCTCGACCTCGCCGGAGCTCGGGCGGGCGAGCCCGGTCGTGCAGTGGATCAGCGTCGACTTGCCGGCGCCGTTCGGGCCGAGCAGTCCCGAGAACTCCCCGGCCTCGATCTCGAGCGAGACGCCCTTCAGCGCCTCGGTCCCGGTGGGGTAGCGCTTGACGAGGTCCGTGATCCGTAGGGCGTTCGCGTGACTCACCAAGGGCGACATGGTACGTTCGCGGCCCGGGTGACCGACTACTCACCCAACGGAGACGGCGAGCTCCAGCGAGAGTTCGTCGAGCGGTGGCGAAACAACGCCTACGGCTGCTTCTCCTCGGGACACAAGTTCTGCCGCGAGGTGTGTCCCGTGATGCAGGTCACCCGCAACGAGAACCACACCCCGACGGCTTTCCACGCCCACATCGTCGCGATGGAGAAGGGGATCCTGTCGGTGGAGGACGTCGCTGACGACTTCGTCCACTGCACGCAGTGCGGCGCCTGCGAGCTGCGCTGCCCCAACACCCTGTTCACGGGCGACTTCTACCGGCACCGCACGCGCACCGTGGACGTCGTCAAGGCGATGCGCGCGCTGATGGTCGCCACGGGCAACGAGCGGCCCGCCTGGAAGCAGTGGAACGCGCGCCTGGCCGAGGCCCACAACGAGCCGGTGCTGGGCGAGGTGCCGGTCAGCCAGGAGCACGTGCGCGACTGGGCCGAGGGGCTCGACTTGCCGACCGGCGGCGAGACCGTGCTCTTCGTGGACTGCGAGGCCGCCTTCTACCGGACCTCCTACTCGCGCGCGTTCGCCCTGCTGCTCCAGAAGGCCGGCGTCGAGTTCGGGCTCATGCGCGAGCAGTGGTGCTGCGGCGGGCCGGCGGCGGAGATGGGCTACGTCGACCTCGCCCGCAGGCACGCGGAACACAACGTGGCCGACTGGCGGGAGGTGGGGGCCAGGCGGATCCTGGCGCCCGACCCGCACGACTACATCGCCTTCACCGAGGACTACCCG
>JBOGXT010000516.1:0-4190 GCA_050694635.1 Thermoleophilaceae bacterium | reverse complement strand
GATCTACGTTGGCGGCCACTGGGTGCCGCAGATGATCGAGCTCGCCGGCGGCGAGGACGTGCTCGGCATGCCGGGCGAGAAGTCGCGCACCGCCGAGTGGGCGGAGGTCGAGGCCGCCGCGCCGGAGCTCGTGGTGTCGATGCCCTGCGGCCTCTACGCGGAGCAGGCCGCGGCGGAGACGGTGCGCTGGCGTCGCCATCTTGGCCTGCTGGGCGCACGCGTGGTGGTGGTCGACGCCGCCGCGTACTTCTCGCGGCCCGGGCCGCGGCTCGTCGAGGGAGTCGAGCTGCTCGGCCACCTGCTCCACCCCGAGCTCGTGCCGGCGCCGCCCACGCGGCGCTCGATCGAGCTCGACCTCGAGCGGTCCGCGCCCTTGGCCTAGCTGATCCCGACGGGCGGCTCGAGCGCGAGCGAGCCCACCACCGCGGCCACCCCGGGGGCCGCGCACAGCAGCCACGCCGCCGCCTCGGGAACGCGCGTGCGCTGGCGCAGCTCGACAAGCGCGAGCGCGCACAGCGTGCCGCCGATCAGGCCGCCGATGTGCCCGCCCCAGGAGATGTTGAGCCCGGGCAGGAACGAGATCACGAGGTTCAGCACGATCCAGAAGCCGAGGCCGCTCTCCATGATGTTGAGCCCGCGGTTCCACATCACGACCGCGGTCGCGCCCATGAGCCCGAAGACCGCGCCCGACGCGCCCACCGTCGCGCCCACGTCCTCCTGGAGCAGCGCGCCGAACGACCCGGTCAGGAGCGACACGAAGTAGATCACCGCGAAGCGCCGCGTGCCGATGGCCGGCTCGAGGATCGAGCCAAGGATGTAGAGGCCGAGCATGTTGAACAGCAGGTGGGGGAGCCCGTCGTGCAGGAAGCCCGCGGTGACGAGCCGCCAGTACTCCCCGTCCTGGATCGCGCCGCGCCACAGGGCGCCCTCGTCGAAGAGCGTGCCCGAGCCGCCGATCCCGCCGCCGCTGAACGCCTCGCCGAGGAACGCCAGGACGCAGATCCCGATCAGGAAGTAGGTCAGGCGCGGCTCGTCGGTCATCGAGCGCATCGTGCGCACCTGGGTGCGCCGGCGCGCGCACTCGGGGCAGCGCATGCCGACCGGCGTGGAGGTCATGCAGTCGGGGCAGATCGGCCGCTCGCAGTTCGAGCAGCGCACCCCGGTCTCGCGATTCGGGTGGCGGTAGCAGACCTCCACCGCCTGAAACCTAGCTACAGCGGCACCCGGATCAGCGGTCGCTCGCTCGGGGCGCGCGCGCCGCCGCTCGGCTCGCGTGTGACGAGGATCGCCTGCGCCTCGGAGACGTCGTCGGGCACCGCCACGGCGCCGCCGCCGTCCTCGCCCACGTCGAAGGTCGGCTGGGGCAACATGGTCCCGTCGCGCTGCACCCACGCCTGGTAGACGTGGCGTCGGTCGAGCGACGGCATCCCGTGCACGCGCAGGATCGCGCCGTCCTCGCCGTCGCCCTGGACCTGGAGGGTCGCGCTCGCGAGGGGGACGCGGCTCTCGTCCACGGTCGCGGCGACCGTGCGGCCGTCCTCCTCGCCGTCGGCCAGCTGTGCGACGCCGAAGCCGCCGACCAGGCCGAGCGCCAGCGCACCGGCTACGAGCACGGGCCGGATCCCCGCGAGCGAGGGCAGGCGCATACGCAGCGGCCTGCGCCGCGGCCGGGCCGGGGCTCCCTGGCGCTCGCGCGCCTCGCGCTCGACCACCTCCATCAGCGAGCTCCTCAGGCCGGGCGGCGGCTCCATCTGCTCGACCGACCGCGGTAGCGCGTATGCCGCGGGACGCAGCCGCTCGAGCTCGTCCCGGCACTCGGCGCAGCCGGACATGTGCCGCTCGAAGGCTTGGCGCTCGAGGTCGGTCAGCGCCCCCAGCAGGTAGGCGCCGATGTCCTCCCGATACCCCGCGTGATCGCGTGCGATCATGCGAATCCCCCTGCTGCGTAGCGCTCCGCCAGCTGCCGTCTCAGCTTGTCGAGGCCGAGCCGCATCCGGCCCTTGACGGTACCGATCGGCTCGTCCAGCAGCTCGGCGATCTGGCTGTGACTGAAACCTCCGAAGTACGCCAGCTCGATGGTGCGGCGCTGCTCTTCGGGGAGCGTGTCGAGCGCGCTGCGCACGCTGCGCGCCTCCTCGCGCCGGGCCGCCTCGACCTCGGTGCGCTCGGGCGCCTCGTGGCGCTCCTCGACGCCGTCCATCGTCTCCCGCCGCCGGTCGTGCAGGGCGCCGCGGCGCAGGGCGTCGATGGCCCGGTTGTGCACGATGCCGAGCACCCACGTGCGCACGCTCCCGCGCGCCTGGTCGTATCGCATGCGGCTGCGCCAGATGGACAGGAACGCCTCCTGGATGATGTCCTCGGCGGCCACGCGGTTGCCCACCATGCGGTACGCGAGCGAGAACGCGGCGCCGCCGTGGCGGTCGTAGATCAGCTCGAAGGCCCGCGGGCTGCCGTCGCCGACGAGCTGCATCACCTCCTCGTCCGCCAGGTTGCGGAGGTCAGTGGCCACCACGAGGATTCTTTCGCCTCGCAGGGACAATCGGATCAGCCGCGAATCCCGTCACGATGGAGACCCGCTCCCCAGCGCAGGCCTACGCGCTCGTGATCGGCGCCACGCTGGTCGCGGCCGGGGTCGCCGGGTTCTTCTACAACGCCAGCTTCGGCACCGGCGACGGCACCGAGCGCGACGCCGTGCTCGGCATCCTGGACGTGAACGGCTGGCACAACGTGGTCCACGTCCTGACCGGCGCGCTGGGGCTGGCCGTGGCGGGCGCCTACGACGGCTCGCGCGCATACGCGCTTGGCGTCGGCGCCGTCTACCTCGTCGTGACCCTGCTCGGCTTCATCGCGGGCGACGGCGACGAGATCTTCAACCTGATCCCGGTGAACACCGAGGACAACGTGCTGCACCTGCTGATCGGGATCGCGGGGCTGGGCGCCGGGCTCGCGACGCCGGCCACGCCGGCGCCGAGCACCGTCTAGCGGCGAAGCCGCTTCTCGAGGTCGTCGACGACGTCGCGCAGGCTACGCTCCAGCGCCGCCAGCCCGCTCGTCTGGCGCTTCTTCTGCTGCTGGCGTGCCCGCACCAGCACGAGTCCGCCGGCGGCCAGGCCGCCGACCACGACGGCCGCCGCCGGGCGCACCCAGTTGCGCGGGTCGCTCATGGCCGACAGCTCCCACTCGGCGAGCTCCTCGACCGCCGCATCGGTCAACTCAGACAGCCCCCGCTCCAGGCGGTCGCTGAGCGCCTCCGGTGGCTCCACCGGCGTCAGCGCCATCCGCAGCAGCCGCTCGACCCGTTCCGCGTCAGTCATCGCCCAATCCCTGCTCCAACTGCTTTATCGCCCGGTGAATCAACACCTTGGTCGCCCCTTCGGAGCGGTCCATCGCCCGCGCGATCTCGCGATTGTCCATGCCCAGCGCGAAGCGCATGATGAGGGCCTCGCGGCGGTCGTCCGGAAGCTTCGACACGCCCTCGAGGACCTCCTTCACCTCCTCGCGCCCCTCGACCATCTCCTCCGTCCCGTGCGGGGCGGTCAGCACCGCGGCGTCGTCGAGCTGCGTCACCGGCCGGCGCGAGCGGTCGCGGTAGTAGTTGGCCGCGAGGTTGTGGGCGATCCGGATCAGCCAGGGGCGCAGCGGCCGGCCGTTCGCCTCGCGCTGCGCGCGCTCGAAGTGGCGATAGGCCTGCAGGAAGGTCTGCTCGGTGAGGTCTTCGGCGTCGTGGTGGTTGCCGATCCGGTAGTAGGAGTACGAGTAGACGTCGCGCAGGTGCGCCCGGTACAGCTCCGTGAAGTCGCGGTTGAGCTGCTGCTTGTCCGTGGCCTCGTCCACCCATGCGGAGCGTACGGCGTTCAGGCCGCGCGCGTGCGGCGCGTCGGCTTCGAGCTCCTCACGCTCTCGAGCCACTGCTCGGGCGACGTCTCGCCGTCGAGGACGCGCCGCAGCCCGGTCGTCACCGGTGCATCGATGCCCTCCCGCGCGAAAGCCTCGGTGAGGAGCGGCACGGTCGCAAGCGATTCGGCCGTCTGCCGCACGGCGACCTCCGCGTGCCCCGGCGCCAGCCCGGCGAAGGTCTCGCTGCGCCCACCGCTCGCCATCGCCAGCTCGTGCACCTCGGAGAAGACGCGGCCGGCGGCGGCGCCGGCGAGATTGGCGCCACGGGCGGCGGCTGCCGCTCCGGCCAGCGC
>JBOGXT010000515.1:0-6581 GCA_050694635.1 Thermoleophilaceae bacterium | reverse complement strand
TCGCGAGATGCTGCTCGAGGTCGGCCCCGGGCCGGAGCCGGGCCCGCGCGTCTACGTCTGCGGGCCGACGCCGTTCGTGGAGGAGGCGGCCCGGCTGCTCGTGGAGCTCGGCCACGAGCCGGCCGGCGTGCACACCGAGCGCTTCGGACCGACTGGAGGGTGAGATGGAGGCGGACAGCCTGCACACCGACGGGAACGCGATCGCCGGGCTGCTCCAGGAGGTGTTCGTGGCCGAGGTCACGGCCGCCGGGCGGGTCTGCCAGTCCTGTGGGCAGGACAACCCGATCGGCGCGCACCGCCTCTACAGGGGCGCCGGCTTGGTTCTGCGCTGTCCCGCCTGCGGCGACCTCGCGGCCTGCATCGCGGTGCTCCCGGACAGGAACGTGATTAGCCTGCACGGGACATGGAGCCTCGTCCGAACTTCCAGGTGAGCGACGACCCGGCGGGCGCCGCGGCCGACCTGCTGGCGGCCGCGGGCGGCCACGTCTGCATCACCGGTGGGTCGACACCCCGCAAGGCCTACGAGCGGGTGGCCGAGCAGCGCCCCGACTGGTCGGGCACGGAGATCTGGTTCACGGACGAGCGCTGTGTGCCCCCGGACCACGAGCACTCGAACTTCCGGATGGCCGACGAGGCGCTGCTGTCGCGCATCCAGGACGCGACGGTCCACCGGATGAAGGGCGAGCTGGGTCCCGAGCGGGGCGCCGCGGAGTACGAGCGCGAGCTCGAGGAGGCTCACCGGCCGTCGTTCGACCTGATCCTGCTCGGCATCGGGCCGGACGTCCACACGTGCTCGCTGTTCCCCGGCGACGACGCGCTCGGGGAGCGCGAGCGGCTGGTCGCCGGTGTCGAGACACCCGGGATGGCGCCGCTCGTGCCGCGCATCACGCTGACGCTGCCGGCGGTGAACGCGTCGCGCCAGATTGTCTTCCTGGTGACGGGCGAGGACAAGGCCGACGCCGTGGCGCGCGCCTTCTCGGGCCGCCGCGACCCGATGGCACCGGCCTCGCTGGTAGAGGGCGACGTGACGGTGCTGCTGGACGAGGCGGCGGCGCGCCGCCTGTGAGGCGCTAGAGCCGCGCGTCGGCCACCATCGCGGCGAACAGCAGCGCGAGGTAGGCCAGCGAGAACAGGTAGAGGCGAAGCGCGGTCCTCCGAGAGGGCGTTCGGAGCAGGCGCCAGGCGCCGTAGATGAAGCACGCGCCCAGCAGCACCGAGCAGACCAGGTAGGTCGCTCCGAAGGCGCCGGCGCAGAAGGGCAGCTGGCTCACCGCGTAGAGCAGCACCGTGTAGAGCAGGATCTGGCGTCGGGTCTCCGCCTCGCCTCGGACCACCGGCAGCATCGGCACCCCGGCGCGTGCGTACTCGTCCTTCATCAGCAGCGACAGCGACCAGAAGTGGGGCGGGGTCCAGAAGAAGACGATCGCGAACAGGTAGAGCGGCGTGCCGGTCAGCCCGCCGGTCACCGCGGCCCACGCGACCAGCGGCGGAACCGCGCCGGCCGCGCCGCCGATCACGATGTTCTGCGGCGTCGTGCGCTTGAGCCAGAGCGTGTAGACGAACACGTAGCCGAGCAGGCCGGACAGCGACAGCGCCGCCGCCAGCGGGTTTACCGCCAGCGCCAGCAGCGCGAACGAGGCAGATCCCAGGACCGCGCCGAAAGCGATCGCCGCGCCGGATGACACGCGGCCGCTCGCCACCGGCCGGTCTGCGGTGCGCTTCATCACGCGGTCGAGGTCCCGGTCGAGCGCGTGGTTGATCGCGCCGGCGCCGCCCGCCGACAGCGCGCCGCCGACGCAGGTCAGCGCGACCAGGCCAACGGAGGGGTCCCCGGCCACGTACATCGTGGTGACCGTCGTGAAGAGCAGCAGTGACTGCACCTTCGGCTTGGTCATCTCGAAGTAGTCCGCGACGACGGTGCGCCAAGCTGCCCTCGCTACGACGGCTTCGATCATGCGGCCACCGGGTCTGCCCGCCGGGCCCGCTCGCGAGCGGGGGCCAGCTGGAGGGTCATGCCCAACGAAGTGGCCCACAACAGGGTCCCGAGGGCCAGGTGCAGGAGGATCAGCAGCTCATACTCCTCGAGCCACACATTCAGAGCGCCGACGAGGATCTGCACCGCCAGCAGACCGGCGAGCGCCCACGCGTAGCGGACGCCTACGCGGTTGCGCAACGCTGCCACCACCACCGCGATCACCAGGATCGAGGCCAGGTACATGAAGGCCCTGTGCGCCAGGTGTATGTCAACCAACCGGGCTTCCCCAAAAGGCATGAAGTCGCCGTTGCACGTTGGAAACTCCTTGCCGCAGGCGTGGTGGGCGCCGTCGCCCAGTTGGTAGTCCGCGCGCCCGTAGTTCTGCGTGCCCGCCATATAGCCACCCGCCACGACGGTGCATAGGACCGCGGCGGTCGCCGCGATTGCCAGACCGCGTAGCCACGGGCCACCGCTCTGTGTCGGGACGGCATTGACGCGGCGCCAGAGGTAGAGGAGCAGCCCCAGCAGGAGCATCGCCAGCCCAAGGTGGGCGGCCACATAGACCTCCTCCAGGTTCTCCTCGACCGTGGCCCCGCCGAGAGCACCCTGCGCGATCACGAGCGCGAGCAGCGCCGCCGTGGCCGGCAGCAGCTTCCGATGACGACGCCACGCCAGCACGACCAGGCTGAGGATCATGAATCCCACGACGATCGCCAGCACCCGGTGCGTGTACTCGACGATCGAATTGAGGTCCACGCCCGGCACCACGTCGCCGTTGCAGAACGGCCAGCCGTGGAAGCCCGAGCCCGCCGGTCCGCAGCCCAGCCCCGAGTCGGAGACGCGCACGACCCCGCCCACGATGATGAGGACGAAGGTCGCGATCCCCGTGGCCAGGACCAGGCGGCGCATGGCTACAGCGCGCGCGGCGCCGCGGGCTGCGCCACGGTCTCCGCCGGCTCGCTGGCCGCCAGCACCTCGCGGCGGATGTCCTTCATCGGCTCCACGCTGCGCACGCGCGGGACGACGTCGAAGTTGTTGGCCGGGGGCGGCGAGCTCGTGAACCACTCCAGCGTGTTGCCCTGCCAGGGGTCGTTGCCCGCCCGCCGGCCCCTCTTGATCGACAGGAGCACGTTCACGCACGTGACGAGCACGCCCACGCCGAGGATGAAGGCGCCGATCGTGGAGATCAGGTTGTAGGTCCCCACGCCGAGCTCCTCGGAGTAGTCGTAGACCCGGCGCGGCATGCCCTCCATCCCGATCGAGTGCTGGATCAGGAAGGTCATGTTGAAGCCCACGAACATCAGCCAGAACGAGGTCTTCCCGAGCGCCTCCGACATCAGCCGCCCGCTCATCTTCGGGAACCAGTAGTAGAGCCCGGCGAACAGCCCGAACACCGAGCCGCCGAACAGCACGTAGTGGAAGTGGGCCACGACGAAGTAGGTGTCGTGCAGCTGCCAGTCCACCGGGAAGATGGCGAGGATCACGCCCGAGATGCCGCCGATCACGAACAGCGCGGGCAGGGCGACGGCGAAGTACAGCGGCGTCTTGAAGACCATGCTGCCGCGCCACAGCGTGGCGATCCAGTTGAAGATCTTGATCCCGGTCGGCACCGCGATCGTGAACGACGCAAGCATGAAGAAGGCCAGCACCACCGTCGGCGTGGGCGTCGTGAACATGTGGTGGGCCCAGACCAGCAGGCCGAGGAACGCGATCGCCACCGTGGCCGCCGCGATCGCCTTGTAGCCGAAGATCGGCTTGCGCGCGAACACCGGCAGGATCTCCGAGATCATCCCGAAGACCGGCAGGATCATGATGTAGACCTCGGGGTGGCCGAAGAACCAGAATAGGTGCTGCCACAGCATCGGGTCGCCGCCGCCGGCCGGGTCGAAGAAGGCGGTGCCGAAGTGGCGGTCGGTCAGCAGCATCGTCGCCCCCGCCGCGATCGACGGCAGCGCCGCCACCAGCAGGTAGCTGTAGACGAGGATCGACCAGATGAAGAGCGGCATTCGGCCCCAGCCCATGCCGGGCGCCCGCATGTTGTGGATCGTCGCGATGAAGTTGATCGCGCCGACGATCGACGACAGTCCCGTGAGGTGGATCAGGAAGATCCAGGCGTCGACGCCGCCTCCCGGTGAGAACGCGTCGTCCGAGAGCGGCGGGTACATCGTCCAGCCGGCCTGGGGCGGCTCGAAGAAGATGCTCGCGTAGAAGGCGAGCCCGCCGAGCAAGAGCAGCCAGAACGACAGCGCATTGAGGCGCGGGAAGGCCATGTCGCGCGCGCCGATCATCAGCGGCACGAAGTAGTTCCCGAACCCGGCCAGCACCGGCACGATGAACAGGAAGACCATCGTGGTGCCGTGGATCGTCACGAGGCCGTTGTAGGTCTCGGGATCGACCAGCGTGCCCGACGGCTGGGCCAGCTGGAGGCGCATGATCAGCGCCTCGACCCCTCCCAGGATGAAGAACAGGAAGGTCGCGAACAGGTAGAGGATCCCGATCTTCTTGTGGTCCGTCGTGGTGAGCCAGGCGAGCCATCCGCGCGGCGGCGGCTTCAGCCCGTGGATGACCACCTCGGGCCGTGTCACCTGGGGGCGAGCCGTGGTGCCGGCTTCCACTACTGCCCGCCCTCGTCGCCCTCGCGCTGCTCACGCTGCTCTGCGAGCGCCTCGCCGGCCTCCTCGATGTCGGCGCGCTTCTGCTCGGCCCAGGCCTCGAACTGCGCGGGCGTGACCGCGCGCACCTCGGCCCGCATGTCGGCGTGGCCGGCGCCGCAGAGCTCCGCGCACTGCCCGTCGAACACGGTGCCGTCCTCGAAGCTGTCGCCCGCGAACTTCGCCGGGATCTTGAACCAGGTCTCGTTGACGTGGCCGGGCACCCCGTCCACCTTGCCGCCCAGCTTCGGGATCCACCACGAGTGGATGACGTCGGATGCGGTGACCTCGAGCACCACCGTGGTGTCGACCGGCACCACCATCGTGTGGTAGCTGAACAGCGTCTTGTCGCCCGGGTAGTCGTAGCGCCACAGGTACTGCTGGCCGTTGACCTCTATCCGCAGGATGGGCCCGCCGCTTCGGGGCGGGTCGGGCTGGTCGATCGACGCGAACCGCGTCTGCGAGGCCTGTAGCCCGTTCGGACCGGAGGGGGGCGGGTTCTGGATGTCGTCGAGGTAGAGGAAGGTGACGACGGTCAGCACCACCAGGATCAGCGCGGCCCCCACCGTCCAGCCGAGCTCGAGTGGCGTGTTGCCGCGTATCTGCGCGGCGTCGGGGCCGCCGCGGCGCCCGCGGTACTTGAGGAGCGCCCAGATCAGCGTGCCCTCCACGATCAGAAAGATCACGATCCCGACGTAGAGCGTGATCTTGAAGAGCGTGTCGATGTCGTCGGCGTTCTGGGAGCCGCCCGACTCGGGCGTGAAGGTGTCGCCGAGAGCGGCCGGAGCTGCGATCAGGAACGCCAGAAGGGCCGCGGCGAGCGCGGCGAGGAGCAGACGACGTGGCATGCCGGGGGGCAAGGCGCGCGGATCATATCTCCGGCTCCCGCCGAGGCTCCACTTCGTGGCGGATGCCTCGGATACCCGTTTGCTCTGGTGCCCTGCGGCTAAGTGTGGCCCGCCAAAAGCCGATGGATGGGCATGGGCCTGGGCGGTGCCGCGCGCGCCGGCTACTTCGCACGCGTGATGCTGGCGACCTTCGTCGTCACGGTTCTGCCGGGGCTCGTCGCGGGCTTGCTTCATGCAGCCGGGATCGTCGAGAGCTGGCTGCTCTCGGCCGCCGTCGCGATCGCGCTGTCGATGACGCTGACGGCGCTGGGATCGACCTGGTGGGCGCGCCGCCCGGCATCGCGCGACATCGTGTTCGCCGACCTCATGCTGTGGGGCTGGCTGCGGCGCCTCGCCACCGAGCGCCGCCTGGCCTCGGCGCGCTGGCTGCTCGGGAGCGCCGCGGACCTCGACCCGGCGCGCAAGACGGCGCTGCTCGAGCGCCTGTCGTCCGCGCTCGAGGCGCGCGACGCCTACACGCACGGACACTCGAAGCGGGTCACGCGCCACTCGTTCCGGATCGCCCGGCAGCTGGGGCTGGCCGCCGAGGAGGCGGCCCGCATCCGCAGCGCGGCCGCGCTCCACGACGTCGGCAAGATCGAGACGCCGCGCGAGGTGCTCAACAAGCCCGGCCGGCTCAGCGACGAGGAGTTCGGCGTGATCAAGCGGCACCCGGTCGACGGCGCACGGATGGTGGCCGGGCTGGGAGACGAGGAGCTGACCGCGATCGTCCGCCACCACCACGAGCGGCTGGACGGCGGCGGCTATCCCGACCGCCTGGCGGGAGAGGACATCCCGTTGGGGGCGCGGGTGATCGCGGTCGCCGACACCTTCGATGCGCTCACCTCGAATCGCGCCTATCGCTCGGGCTGCCGGCACCAGAAGGCGCTCGACATCCTGCGTGCCGAGGCGGGCACGCAGCTCGACCCGGACGTGGTGGCGGCATTCCTCAGCTACTACTCGGGGCGCCGGGTGCTCCCGTGGTGGTCGGCCGTAGCGGCGGCGCCGTCGCGGCTGGCGGGCTGGCTGATGAGCGGCATCCAGGGCGCCACGGCGGCTCCGCTGGGC
>JBOGXT010000514.1:0-4411 GCA_050694635.1 Thermoleophilaceae bacterium | reverse complement strand
TGTCAGGCAAGCGCAACAGCCGCAAGCGACGCCGGCAGCGGCGGCCAGGCGAGGGGCCGCGCCCGGCTCGGGCCGAGGTCCGGACACCGGCGCACACCGCGGAGGCGCCTGCCCCGACCGCATACGCACGCTCGCGCGCGAAGGACGAGCAGGTCCGAGCCCGGCTGAGGCCGCTACGGCAGGGCGAGCGCCCGACCGCGGTGACGGTGGGCGCAATCGCCGCCTCGGCCCTCGCCGTCGCCAACCTCGTGGCGCTCGCGTTCGGCTACAACGCGAGCGAGGACACCATCTCGCCGGGCAGCGAGCTCACCGGCAGCATCCTCACGACGCTCGTCGTCGCGATCGTCGCCTACGGCATGTGGCGGGCCCGCTACTGGGGCGTGCTGGGGATGCAGACGCTGCTCGCGCTCACGCTCGTCGTCTCGTCGCTGGCGCTGCTGTTCGCCAACAGCGTGTGGGCGGCGCTGCTGCTCGCGATCATCGTCGGCGCGGCGGGCACGCTCTTCTGGTTCCTCATCAAGGCGATGGCGCGGATCCAGATGCCCGAGCGGCCGGGCAGCTCGCGGCGCGCGCCCTAGCCAAGCGCCCGCCGCAGCTCCGCCGCGGCCGCCTCCGGATCCGCCGCGTCCCTGATCGCCCGCACCACCACGATCCGCCGCGCGCCTGCCGCCACCACCTCCGCCACGTTGTCCGGAGCGATCCCGCCGATCGCGAACCAGGGCCGGTTGCCGCCGTGCGATGCCGCGTAGCGCACGTAGGAGAGGCCGGCCGCCGGGCGTCCCTCCTTGGTCGGCGTCTCCCACACCGGGCCGACGCTCAGCTGGTCCGCCTCCGAATCCAACGCGGCGTCGAACTGCGCCGGCGAGTGCGTCGAAAGCCCGATCAGCAGCGAATCGCCCACCTGCTCGCGCACCGAGGCCACCGGCGCGTCGTCCTGCCCCAGGTGGACCCCGTCGGCGCCCGCGGCCAGCGCCAGGTCGGGACGGTCATTCAGCCAGAACAGAGCGCCGTGCTCCTCGCACAGCGAGCGGAAGCGGGCGGCGGCGCGGAGCACCTCCCCGTCGTCCGCCCGCTTGTCGCGCAGCTGGACCATGTCCACCCCGCCGCGCAGCGCCGCCGGCACCACGTGCTCCGCCGCCGCCTCGACGACGAAATAGAGCCGGGCTCGCCGAAGGCGCTCTCGCGCGTCGGCGAGCCCGGTAGTCAACGGCTCAGCGGGTCGGGTTCCCCGCCGCGGCCGGCAGCGTGAACGCCCGGCCGGGACGCTTGACCCTGCCGCGGTGTCCGCGGTACCAGCTCCGCAGCGCGTTGAACTGCGGCAGGCGCTTGCCCCGGGCGGTCACGAGCCCCGTGTTGAACGTGGAGCCCGAGCCGCGGGGAAGCGTCAGCAACAGATACTGCAGCTGGCTCTTCACGCGCCCGTTGCGCAGCGCGAGCGAGTAGGCCTGCTTCAGGTAGCGCGAGCGCGTTCGCGGCGGCAGCGCCCGCTTGCCCGACGCGAAGTAGCCGTACTCGGTCAGGTACAGCGGCATGCGGCCGCCGCGCGTCGAGCGCAGAGCGCCGGAGCGCCGCAGCCTGTCGAGCGCTCGCGTGAGCCGCGACAGCGTCCCGATCGTGACGTTGTCGGAGCCCGGGTACTGGAAGCTCGGCGAGTGCCGGAAGTCGTACGGATGGTGCGCGTAGCCGTCGGCCTTCAGCTTCGGGCAGCGGCGCACGCGGCGGTAGCTCCGGTCCACGCACGCCACCTTGCGCAGGAAGGCAAGCGGCGACGTGGAGAGCCCGGGGCGGCCGTATGGGCTCGTCTCCCCGATCAGCACCTGAGCGCGCCGATCGGCCTTCTTGATCGCGTTGTAGCCGCGCACGTACATCGAGCGGTAGATCGCGGGAGCGGCGCTCAGCGGGCCGAGCCAGGTCTTCCAGTTCGGCTCATTCCAGATGCTGTAGCGGTCGACCCGGCCGCGGAAGTGCTCGGCCACGACCGTCGCGAACTGGCCGAACTGGCGCGAGTTCGGCTTGTACCAGGCCTTCGTCTGGCCGGCGCGGCGGGCGTTGGCCCAGCGCGGCGCCGGTCCCGTCAGCGACAGGTGGATCCGGATGCCGTTCGCCGCGGCGCGGTCGATCAGCTGGTCGATCTGCGTGAAGTCGTAGTTGATGGCGGCCGGCTTGCGGCGGGCGTTGTACTGCGGCTTGGGCATCGTGTAGGCCCACAGCAGGTTCACCCGGATGCGGGTCACGCCGAGCGAGCGGGCGTAGTCGAACGCCTTGTCGCCCCGCCAGCGCTTGTTGCCCTGCACGAAGAGGGAGTCATCCTGAATCGCCAGCTCCATGTTGCGCGCAGCTCGGGTGTCGCCCGGCGCGACCAGGCAGCCGGTCAGCATGGAGGCGGCCAGCACCAGCGCCGCCAGGACGGCTCGGTTGGGTCGGGTTGCGGCAAGACTCACGAGACGGATGCTCCTTTCAGCGGGTGACTCGCTTGACCCGGGAGCGCCCGTCGAGCGTCACCCGGAACTTGTGACGGAAGCCGTTCCTCACGCGAAGGACGCGGCGGAAGTAGCCAGCCCTGTTCACCGCCGCGGATCCGCGTGAACGGTAGCTACCTCCGGGCGGCTTGGACTCGATCCGTGCGCTGCCGCCCGACGCCGAGCGCAGCGCGCCGAAGACCTCGACGCGGCCGCCGCCGAGCCAGCGCACGAGCAGCGGCATCCGGAAGGCGTCGTACACGCCCCGCTTGGCGCGGCCGCTCTCGAAGCGCAGGCCGGACTGCCAGAAGTCGTTGTCGCGCATGGTGTACTGGCCGTAGGCGGCCACGCGCGTGTTGCGGAAGGCGATCCACTCGCTCAGGTCCATGAACCCGGGCGCTCGCCGGATCGGCGTGCCGAACGGGTCCGGCGGCCTGGTCTGGAAGCCGAACTCGGTGATCCAGATCTTCAGGCGGCGCGGCAGCTTGCCGCGCCGCGCGAGCTTGTCGAGCGTGGCACGCACCCGGCCGAGCTGGCCGATGGCGGCGTCGTCGCGCGCCTCGTTCACGCCCGGACCGCCTGCCAGCGTGTACGGGTGGTAGGCGAGCCCCGAAGTTGGGATGCGGCCCACCCGGCGGCAGCCGCGCAGCTTCGCTGCCCGACCCCGGTACTGGCGGTAGTTGCGGTCGAGGCAGGCCATCTCGCGCAGGAACTGGAGCGGGGGGACCTTGCGCCGGTCGGTGCCGCCGCGCGGCATGAGCTCCCCAAGCAGGATCGCGTCGTCGCCGTTGCCGGAGGCGCGCAGCCCACGGTGGCCGGCGATGTACAGCTCGCGGTAGATCGAGGGGGACACCGGCACCCGCTTGTGGCGCTGCGGGCTCAGCCAGCTGTAGAGGTTCGGCTCGTTCCAGATCGACCAGATGTCGACGTTCGCAAACCGCAGCCCGGCCGCCTCGGCGAAGGTGCGAAACTCCTCCGCGTTGGGCCGGTAGGTGCCGCGCCGCCCTCGCTTCCCGGTGGCCCAGTCGGGGCCGCGCCCGCCCAGGCTGAGGAAGGGGCGCATCCCGCGGTCGAGGACGGCCTGGACGGCGTGGTCGTAGCTCCCCCACGCGTAGCTGCCGGGATCGGCGCCGTCGAAGCCGGCGGGCTTGCGGCGGCCGTTGGGCGCGACCTCGTCCCAGTAGAGGTTGAGCTTCACGATGTCCACGCCCAGCCTGGCGAACTCGTCGAGCGTCTCCGCCGTGCGGCCGCGCACCTGGGCGTCGTCTTGCATGATCGTGAGCTGCCGGGTGGAGGCGTCGGCGGCGGGCGCCGCCAGCGCGGCAGCGAGAAGCATGGCGATTGTGATCGTCAGTCGTCTCATGGCACGAGGAGGGAGCGGCGAAGGTACGGCAGAGCGCTCCCGAGGTCCCTGTCTTAACAGCGCACACCCGCAGAGTTGCGGTCTGGCTGCCTACCGATGCTTAGCAGATCGCCCCGCGGCGATACGATTGGGGGTAGTCAAAAACGGATCCGCGCGCACTCGGCCGAGCCGAGTGCTTGCGGCCCAACGGGAGCTCGGAGGGACCGGGCTGAGAGGGCGGCTGCGGCGCCGCCGACCGTCGAACCTGACCCGGGTAATGCCGGCGAAGGGAAGGTGATTCAACTGCCGCGGAGCGAACGCTACGACGCCGTCGTGATCGGCGCAGGCCTGATCGGCCTGGCGTGCGCTTGGCGCGCCTCCAGGCGCGGTCTGTCGGTGCTCGTGGTCGATCGCGCCGAGGCGCCCGCCGCCGGCTCCTCGGGGGTGGCGGCTGGCATGCTGGCCCCCGTCACCGAAACCGACTTCGGCGAGGAGCCGCTGCTGCGGGTGAACCTCGCCGGCCGCGCCCGCTGGCCGGCCTTCGCGGCCGAGCTCGAGGAGCGCACCGGCATGCCCACCGGGTACCGCGAGACCGGCGCCCTGGTGGTGG
>JBOGXT010000513.1:0-1825 GCA_050694635.1 Thermoleophilaceae bacterium | reverse complement strand
GCCACCGGATGGCCAGCGTGCGCAACCACGCCGCGGACCGCTTCCTCGAGCGCAACCAGGCATTGCGCTTCGCCGCCCAGGAGGCACAGCACCTCTCCACCCTCGCCGGCTACCTGGGCGAGACAGCCGCCTCACGCGGCGACGAGGAGCTGGCAACCTTCATCCGCAGCTGGGAGCGCAAGCTGCGGCGGATGGAGAACGCGGTGCGCAAGGCCGCCATCGAGCAGGGCGCGGCCCCCGACGCCGCCGTGCAGCCGCTCGACGCCTCACCGCTCGGGCGCGCAGCACACGGCGTGGGTTACGCGATGGGCACCGTCGGCGAGTGGGTGGACCGCCAGGCCGCGCGTCGCCGCGCCGGCTAGCTGTCGTGCCCTGACTCCTTCCGAACGCGGCTGGTCGGCGGCCGGTTGCCGATTCCGCTGTGGCGGCGGGTCGTGTTGTAGTGCTCGAGCCAGTGTGGCAGGGCCCGTTCGCGGTGGGCTGATGAGCGGTAGCGCTGGCCGAGTCCCCATTCGCGCTTGAGGGTCTGCTGGTAGCGCTCAACCTTGCCGTTGCGTCTCGGGGTGCGGGGCGGGATCGTGCGGTGTCGGAGGCCGCGCTCTCTGAGCAGCGCCGCCAGCGCGGCGTTCTTGGTGTAGATCCAGGCGTTGTCGGTTTGCAGCCGCTTCGGCTCGATCCCGAGGCGGGCGTAGAAGGCGAGCGCGCGCAGGACGAAGCCGGTGACGGTCTCGGCGCGCTCGTCTGGGTGCAGCTCGGTGTAGGCGAGCCGCGAGTGATCGTCGAGGATCGAGTGGGCGAACTCGTAGCCGACGCGCTCGCGCCGCTCCGCGCCCGTGCGGTGGCGATCGCCGGTGACCGCGTGTCCGGGCGAGGAGAAGCGGGCGAAGCGCTTGGTGTCCATTTGCAGCAGGTCGCCCGGGCAGGGCCACTCGAAGCGCCGCACCTGCTCCTTGGCCAGCTGCGGCCGGCGCGAGAGGCCGCGCCGCTCAAGGCAGCGCGAAACGGTCGAGTGGGGCAGCGAAACCTCGCTCGCGATCAAGCGCGGCCCCCAGCCGGTCCGGCGGCGGGCCGCGCAGACGCGATCGTGGTCGGCCGGGCTCGTCAGCCGCGGCTGGCACTTGGGCGTCGAAGGTCGATCCTCGGCCCAGCCGCCCGAAGCGATCTCCTCGGCGCAGGCCGCCCGCCGGCGATCGATCCAGTACTGGACCGTCGCGGTCGACACGCGCCGCCAGGCCGCCGCCTGGCGGCGCGTCATCCCTTCCTCAAGGCACTTCTCAACCAGCTCGATCCGCTGCCAGCTGGGCAGCCACCTACGCTTGCTCTGCATCCGGGCACTCCCTTCTGTGAGTGGTCAACCCACAGCCTCGGGAGTCGCCCGGATGCCTACTCAGACGTTCGGAAGGTGTCTAGGCACGTCAGCTAGCCGTTGGTGGCGGCCTGCGAGGAGTCGGAGATGGGAGCCATCTCCTCCACGAAGCCCGGCAGCTCGGGCTCGGGGGCACGGCCCTCCACCACGGCTCGCAGATGCTCCACCGCGTCGCTGGGCTTCGCGCCCAGGGAGCGGATGGCGTGGCCGCCGCTGACCGGCATGGCGTCGCGATAGTCGAAGACGCGGGCGTCGGAGCCCACCTGGCGGGCGGCGTACACCAGCCGGCCCACCACGTCGAGCGTGGCGCCGCCGCCGCAGAGGATCAGGGCGGCGGTGGGCTCGAGGGCGCGCATGGCGCGCGTGACGCGCTCCTGGCCGATGCCCATCGTCAGCAGCAGCACGCGGAACCCGGCGCGGCGCAGAGCCAGCTCGAGCGACTGCACGTGGAGGGACTCC
>JBOGXT010000512.1:0-10796 GCA_050694635.1 Thermoleophilaceae bacterium | reverse complement strand
CGTGTGGCGCCGCCATCGAGGTCCCGTCGAACCACCCGTAGCCTCCGCCCGGCAACGTGCTGAGGATGCTCACGCCGGGAGCCGCCAGATCGACGGAGCGCGCGCCGTAGTTCGAGAACTCCGCGAGGCGGTCGCGATTGTCGCTCGCCGCGACGCAGACCACGTTCGGCAGGGGGTACGCGCAGGGGTATTCCGGGTCCAGGTCGTTGTCGTCGCCTATACCGTCGAACCCGCCGTTGCCGGCAGCCGCGACGAAGAGCATCCCGGGCGAGGCCGCGATGGCGTCCCGCTCGGCGAGGGACGCGAACGGGGAGCCGAAGCTCAAGTTCACGACCTTCGCACCGGCCGCGGCAGCGTACGCGTAGGCCGAGATGGCGTCGGCGACCGTCCCCGAGCCCTGAGCGTCGAACGCGCGCAGCGCCATCAGCCGGCTGCCGTCCGCGACGCCGGCCACCCCGACCGCGTTGCCGCGCCGCGCTCCGATCGTGCCCGCGACGTGGGTACCGTGGCCGTTTGCGTCCGCCGGATTGGAGTCGTTTGCCACGAAATCCCATCCGCGCCAGTCGTCGACTCTCCCGTTGCGGTCGTCGTCCACCCGGTTCGACTCCCGGCCGGAGCCGGATTCGCCCGGGTTGCGCCAGGCGTTCGCCGCCAAGTCGGGGTGGTCGCCGTCCACGCCCGTGTCGACCACGGCCACCACGACGCCGCCCCCCACGCCGGCGTCCCAGGCATCCGCGGCATCCGTGTCCGCGTCCGAGCTGCCGGGGACGCCGAGCACGCTCTGGCCGGTGTTCTCCATGGCCCAGAGCATGGGGAAGTAGGGATCGTTCGGCCGCAGGAAGACGTGGCGGGTCGCGTTCGGCTCGGCGTAGAGCACGTCGCTCTCGCGCTCGAGCGCCCGCTCGGCCGCGACCGCGGACTGGCCGGGCGAAACCGCGACGACCTGCATCCCGCTGACCGGGAGGGCGCGTTCCAGCGCGGTGCCCGCCTCGTCCCTGATCGCGGCGCGCTCGGCGGCGTTCAGCCCGGCCTCGAAGCGGACGATGATCTCGTCCTGTGGGCGGGCCGCCAGGGCGGTGCAGGTCGCGCCCCAGGCGACCGCGACGATGACCGCGACGGCCGAGATTCCAGTGCGAAGGATGCGCGGCATCGGGCTGGCACGGGTCCGGGCCGGACACCTGAGGGTACCTAATTCCAGCTGCGTGCGGCTAGATCGCTAGGCGTTCGGTCCGGCCGCGGCACCCGAGCGCTCGAGCTCGGCGATCCGCTCCCCGGAGTAGCCCAGCGCGGCGAGCACCTCCCGGGTGTGCTCGCCGAGCGCCGGACCCGGGCCGGCCGGCGCGCCGGGGGTGCGCGACAGCTTCACCGGCACGCCGAGCAGCTTCACGGCGCCGGCGCCGGGCTGGTCGACCTCCACCACCATCCGGCGCGCCCGCACGAGCTCCGAGTCGAGCGCCTCGTGCAGCTCGAGCACCGGCTCGAGGCAGCAGTCGTGCTGCTCGGCGAACTCGTGCCACTCGTCGCGCGTGCGCTCGAGGAAGATGCGCTCGACCTCGGCGTGCGCCTCCGAGCCCGGCGCCTCGAACTGCCGCTCGATCAGGTCCTCACGGCCCACGCCGCGGCACCAGGCCTGCCAAAACTTCGGCTCGAGCGCGCCCAGGGTGACCCAGCCGTCGCCGCACGCGTAGGGGCGGTAGCAGATGAGCCGCCCCGCCAGCTCGAGGTCGCCGCGCCGCGCCGCCGGCCCGCCCTCGGCCAGCTCGGCGGCCGCGACCATGGCCAGCCACGACAGCGAGCCGTCGAACATCGACACGTCGACGAGCTGGCCCTCCCCGCTCCGCTCGCGCTCACTCAGCGCGGCGAGGATGGCGAACGCGGCCATCAGCGCCCCGCCGCCGATGTCCGCGATCTGGCCGGCGGACTGCACGGGAGGGCCGCCGGCGTCGCCGGTCAGGCCGAGCAGCCCGTTGAGGCCGAGGTAGTTCATGTCGTGGCCGGGGCGGGCCGTGTAGGGGCCGTCCTGTCCGTAGCCCGTGATCGCGCAGTAGACGAGCCGCGGGTTCTCCTCGCGCAGGCGCTCATAGCCCACGCCGAGCCGGTCCATCACCCCGGGTCGGAAGGACTCGAGCAGCACGTCGTGCTCGCGCACGAGCCTCAACAGCACCTCGCGGCCCCCGTCCTCCTTCAGGTTCAGCCGGATCGACCGCTTCCCGCGGTTCAGGGCAAGAAACGCCGCGGACTTCGCGGAGTCGTCCGCTCCCTCGTGGTACGGGGGCGACCAGCGCACGTAGTCACCCATCCCGGTGTCCTCCACCTTCAGCACCTCGGCTCCGAAGTCGGCGAGCAGAAGGGAGCAGAAGCCTCCGGGAAGAAGACGCGAGAGGTCGAGGACGCGGATGTCCGAGAGGGCGCTCATCTCGGCGTTCCGAGCAGCTCGCGCGCCTCGGCCACGGACGCCACCCGGCGGCCCACGTCCTCCACCATCCGGCGCGCCCGGGCGATCAGGTCGCCGTTCGACCGCGCCATCTCGCCGTCGGGCAGGTAGAAGTTGTCCTCGAGCCCCACGCGCACGTTGCCGCCGAGCGCGGCGGCCGCCGCGACGAGGCGCCACTGGTCGCGGCTGATCCCGATCACACCCCAGTTGTTGCGCCCCTCGGCCCCGCCCGGAATTTGCTCGGCCATGTGCACCAGGTTCTTCGGCGTGGGCCGGATCCCGCCGTTCACGCCCATCACGCAGTCGATCTGGAGCGGCTCCGAGAGCAGGCCCATGTCGATCAGCGGGTCGAGGTTGGCCACGTGGCCCGAGTCGAAGCACTCGTGCTCGGGCCGGATGCCGAGCTCGTTCATGGCGGTGAGGAAGGCGATGATCGTGTCGAACGAGTTCTCGAACACCGCCTGGAAGACGAACTCCTTGCGCCTCGAGGAGTACTTGGCGTAGTTCATCGAGCTCATGTTCAGGGCGGCCACGTCCGGCCGCAGCTCGCGCAGGTACGCGATCCGCTTCTCGACCGGCACCCCGATCGCGCCGGTCGAGTAGTTCACGATCACGTCCTCGACGGCGCCGAGGATCGCCTCGGTGATCGCGCGGAAGTCCTCGATCTCGTATGACGGAACGCCATCCGGGGTGCGCGCGTGGATGTGGATCATCGAGCAGCCCTCGTCCACCGCCCGCTTCGCCTCGGCGGCGTACTCCTCCGGCGTGTAGGGGATCGCCGGGCACTGGTCGCGGCCGGCCACCGCGCCGGAGATCGAGCACGTGACGATGCAGGGATCCTCGAAGCGGCTCACACGGGCATCACGCCGTGCTTCTTCCAGGGCCGCGCGACCCGCTTCGTCTCCGCCATCTCGAGCGCCCTGATCACCGTCGGCCGCGTCTCGCGCGGGTCGATCACGTCGTCGATCAGCGCGTTGCCCGCCGCGATGTACGGGTCGATGGTCCGCCGAATCCCCTCGATCATCTCCGCGCGCGTGGCGTCCGGGTCCTCGGACGCCTCGATCTGCTTGCGGAAGATGATGTTGACCGCCCCCTCGGGGCCCATCACCGAGATCTCCGCCGACGGCCAGGCTACGATCAGGTCGGGCTCGTAGGCCCTGCCGCACATCACGTAGTAGCCGGCGCCGTAGGCCTTGCGGATCACCACCGTCACCTTCGGCACGGTCGCGCGCGAGACCGCGTAGAGCATCTTGGCGCCGTGGCGGATGATGCCGGCCTGCTCGACCTTCGTGCCGACCATGAAGCCGGGCACGTCCATCAGGAACAGCAGCGGGATCCCGTAGGCGTCGCACAGGTTGACGAAGCGGGCCGCCTTGTCGGCGGAGTCGTTCTCGAGGATGCCGCCCAGACGCTTGGGCTGGTTGGCCACGATCCCGACCGGACGGCCGCCCATGCGCGCGAAGGCGGTGATGATCGTGCGCGCCCAGCGGGGCTTCATGTCGAACCACTCGCCGTCGTCCACCACCCGCCGGATCACGTCGTACATGTCGTAGGGCTTGCGCGGCGAGTCGGGCAGCACGTCGAGCAGCTCGTCGTCCATGCGGTCGACCGGGTCGGCCGGCTCGCGCCGCGGCGGCGGCTGCTCGCAGTTCGGGGGCAGGAACGACAGGTAGTCCTTGATCGCCTGGATGCACTCCTCGTCCGATTCGACCTCGAGGTCGCCGACGCCCGAGATGCGCGTGTGGATGCGCGATCCGCCGAGCTCCTCCTGGGTCACGTCCTCCCCGGTGACCGCCTTGGTCAGGTGCGGGCCGGCCAGCGCCATCGAGCCGCGGCCCTTGACCATCGGCACGAAGTCGGCCAGCCCGGGGATGTAGGCGGTCCCCGCCGCGCACGGACCCATGAGGGCCGCGACCTGCGGGATCACGCCGCTGGCCACGACCTCTTCGCGAAACAGGTGACCGGACCCGGCGAACAGCGAGCCGGCGGCCTCCTGGATGCGCGCGCCGGCGGAGTCGAGCAGCCAGATCATCGGAATCCGCTTGCCGATGGCCAGTTCCCGCAGCCGGGCGACCTTCATCTCGCCGGTCATGCCCATCGAGCCGGCCATGACGGTGAAGTCGTAGGCCGCCACGGCGACGAGGCGCCCGTCCACCTTTCCGTAGCCCGTGATCACGCCGTCGGCGGGTGCCTCCTTGCCCTCCATGGCGCGCTGCGAGAAGTGCGGCCGCCCGTGGATCCCGAGCTCGACGAAGGTGTCCGGGTCGATCAGCAGCGCAAGCCGCTCGCGGGCGGTCAGCTTGCCCTGCTCGTGCTGGCGGGCGATCCTCTCCTCGCCCCCGCCCAGGCGTGCACGCTCGCGGCGCTCCTGGAGGTCGTCCACCAGGGAGCGCAGCGACGGCCGCGCCACCAGGGTGTCGGGGGCGGCGCGCTCGGCCATCAGCGCGACAGCCGGTCGAGCAGCGGGTCGAGCACGCGCATCGCGGTCTCGGCCATGTCCGCCCGCTGGTCCTCGTCCTCGGGCGCCTCGAAGGCGGTGATCTCGAGGCCGACCAGCTCCGAGTCCTCGGCGACCGCCTCCATCAGGTCGTAGAGCTTGTCTGACGACAGCCCGCCGGGCGCCGGCACGGCGGCGGGAAACTCCTCCGGGTCGAGCACGTCGAGGTCGAGGTGCACGAACGCCGGCGACCCGTCGAGCGCGTTCTTCACCGCCACCAGCGTCTCGACGACGCTCGCGCCGATCACCGTGGCCGCGCTGCGCTCGAGCAGCTCGCGCTCGCCCGCGTCGAGGTCGCGCACCCCGGCGAGCACGACCTGGTCGGGCGCGATCGTGCCGCCGAGGCCCGCGTCCCACTCCCCGCAGGCGCCGGCCAGGCACATGCCGCCGAGGTAGCCGCTGCCGGTCGTGTCCGGCGTGTTGTAGTCCCCGTGGGCGTCGAGCCAGAGCACCTTGGCGTCCGGCCGGTTGCGCAGCGCGGCGGGCAGCGTCGTCACCGAGATCGAGCAGTCCGCCGCGGCAAGCACCGGAATGCGGCCGTCGGCGAGCGCGTCGTCGATCTGGCCGCCGGCCTCCAGCAGGCACCCCCGCGACTCGCGCAGGTCCTCGTCGAACCGGGTCTCCCGCGGCTCGGCCGCGGTGCCGATCGTGCGCGGCTCGACGCCGAGCCGCTTGCCGATCAGCGGCGCCAGCGTCTGGGCGCCACGCACCGCGCCGGGCGTGCGGTCGGAGGTGCGACAGCAGAGGGCGACGAGCGAGACGTCGGTCATCACAGATGACCGGCGCCGGGCCGACGTGCTCTCGGGGGCGTGGGGATCGAGCTGGACAAGGACGCAGGTCGAAGCCCTTGCTGGAGGCAAGGGCGAGACCGAGGACGCAGGACCAGCGAAGATACCCGCGTCATCCGAGAGTGCGTGGGCTCGGTGCCGGTCATCTGCCCGTCCAGACCGGGTCGCGCTTCTCGAAGAAGGCGGTCACGCCCTCCTGGATGTCCTCGGTGGTGAAGGCGATCGACAGCTGCGCTCGCAGGTAGTCGAGCGCGTCCTCGAACGGCATGTCGAGCTGGCGGTACATCGCCTCCTTGCCGAGCCTCATCAGCACCGGCGACTTGGCCGCGAGCTTCGACGCCCAGTCGTCCACCGCCGCGTCGAACTCGGCCGCCGGCACCACCCGGTTCACGATGCCTGCCTCACGCGCCTCCTCGGCCGAGATGCGCTCGCCCAGCAGCAGCAGCTCGTTCGTCTTCTTGCGCGGCACGTTGCGGTAGATCAGCGCCATGATCATGAACGGGAAGACGCCGACGTTGATCTCGGGCGTGCCGAACGTGGCGGTGTCCTTGGCCACGATCAGGTCGCAGCAGAGGGCGAGACCCAGCGCGCCGGCGAGCACGTGCCCGTTCGCGGCGCAGACGGTCGGCTTGCCCAGTCCCATGATCGTCCGGAACAGGCGTGGGAAGCGCTCCGTGCCGAAGTGCTTGTGCACGAGCGGCACCTCGGCCGCGAACTGGTCGAGCGAGCCGCCGGCCGAGAAGACCTTCTCGTGCGACGAGGCGAGCACGACGCAGCGCACGCGCTCGTCGGCGCGGGCGGACTCGAAGGCGTCGGTCAGGTCGGAGAGCAGCGCGTTCGTCAGCGCGTTGCGGTTGTCCGGCGTGTTGAGGGTGACGGTCGCCACCCCGTCTCTCGTCACGTCGTAGAGAATCGTCTCGTAGGACACGCGGCGATTTCTACTACGGAGGGAACGGCGGGCATGTTCACGACGATCGTGGTGGGCACCAACTGGTCGGACACGGCCGAGGTCGCGCTCGTGTCTCGCATCGCGCCGCCTGCGACGTGCTGATCGTGCAGACCGGGTAGCGTTCGAACACATGTTCAGCTCGATCGTCGTAGGCACCGACGGCTCCGACACCGCGAACATGGCGCTGCGTCGGGCGATCGGGCTGGCGGGGCTGACCGGCGCCAAGCTGCATGTGGTGAGCGCCTATGACCCCTCTCCCGCTCGGGTGGGCGGCAACCAGCCGGTGGCCGAGGCGACGGAGTGGTCGGTGGGCTCGGACTTCAAGGTAGAGGCCGTACTCCAGCGCGCACAGGAGGAGGCCGGCGCCGGCAGCGTGGAGTTTGAGGTGCATGCGCCGAAGGGCGACGCGGCCGACTCGCTGATCGCGGCCGCCAAGGAGCAGGACGCGGACCTGATCGTGCTCGGCAGCCGGGGCATGCGCGGCGCCCGCCGCGTGCTCGGCAGCGTGCCGAACAAGGTCTCGCATCACGCGCCCTGCGACGTTCTCATCGTCCAGACGACGTGACGGGCACCCAGGCGGCGCGCATGTCCACCCGGTCGCCGCTGAACGGGACGCCCTCGGCCTCGAGCAGTCGGCGCTGGCGATCGCCCCTGGCGAGCGAGCCGTCCGCGCGGACCACGCGCTGCCAGGGCACATCGGGATCGTCGGTGGCGTGGAGCACCGCGCCGGCATACCTGGGCGCCTCGGGGCTGAGGTCGCCGTAGGTCGTCACGTGGCCGGGCGGCACCGACTTCGCGCGCGCGACCACGGCGCGTGCGCGGGCTGTGTCCGTGTCTATCGGGCGGCGTAGGGCCAGGTCCGGTTCATCTTGACGATGACGTCGCGGTCCTCGCGGTCGCCGCGGGCGGCGCGGCTGCCCTGGTAGTCGTTGTAGGCGAGCTCGCGCGCGATCGCGGCCAGGCGTGAGATCGAGCTGCCCGCGCTCCCGGCGCCCGGCCGCGGCGGTCCCTCGTGGTCCAGGATCGTCAGCACAAGCGAGAGCGTGCCGTCGCCGTTTCCCACCAGCTCGATCATGCGCGACTGCTGCGGCCAGTCGATGTGCGCCGCGGTGGAGACCTCCCAGAACGGGTTCGGGCCCTGGCCGGGGTCCTCGCAGCCGTGCTCGTGCACGAAGTTCTCGTGCTCGTGGCCGTTCACGTGGGCGAGCACGTTCGGGCTGCGGCAGAAGAGGTCCTCGAGCGTCTCGACCGCCTCCGGCCGCACGGGCCGCGGCGGGTCGCTCATGCGGTCGAGCCGCTCGCCGTAGTGGATCGGCTGCTCGGTGGGGTCGGTCGACGGGAAGCGGGTGGTGCGCAGCGTGTGGTGGGAGAACGCCAGCACGTACTCGCCCGCGGCGGCCGCCGCCTGGATCTCCTGCTCCATCCAGCGGTACTGCGCCTCGTCGACGGAGCCCTCGGAGCAGACCGGCAGGCCGCACTCGTCCGTGACCGTGTCGAACACGACGAAGCGCAGGCCGGCGCGCGGCGAGAACGAGTAGTAGCCGTCGTGGTTGGCCACTGCGCTGCCGGGGCGGCCGGCCCCAGCCTGCCCGCCGAGGTCGAACGGCTCGTAGCCGTGCCCCACCGGGAGCCCCCTGGTGCGGCTGTGCTGCTGGATCCAGCCGCCCGTGTCGCAGGGGTCGGTCGCCGTGTTGGGCTCGTCCTTGGCCAGGTGGCAACGGCGCGGGTCGGGCGGCACCGCGACCGGCTGCCCACCGGCGTCGGGCGCCAGCGGAGAGGGCTTGAGGCAGCCGCGCACGATCGCGTCGTAGGTCGGGTTGAGGCTCTCGGGGCCGGCCCCGACCGGGCCGAAGAAGGCATCCGGGCTGTTGCCCTGCACGAGCGCGTCGTGGTTGCCGAACGCCGAGTACCAGGGCATGCGCAGGCCGGCCGCCTCGAAGCGTCCCTGGGCGGCCTCGAAGAGCCCCGGGAAGTCGCGCACCGTCACGTCCGCGTGCGGACCCGGCACCTCTGCCTGGTTGCGCTCGCGGTCGGGCGTGTAGCCGTCGCCGTCGCCCTCCCCGTCCGGCTCGTAGTAGCCGGTGTCCGGGCCGGGGCCGCCCCCGCCGCGCACGCCGTCGTAGACCGACCCGTTGTCGACGTAGCCCGAGCCGGACGCGCCGCAGGAGGCGACGGCGGCGTGAAGCCCCGAGTCAGGATCGATCTGGCGCCCGCCGTCGAGGATGTCGATGAACCAGCGGGTCTCGTTGTACTGCTGCGAGTCGGCGTTGTCGCCCGTGAGCACGGTGAGCTCCGCCCGCCTGCCGGTGACCGGCGAGGCCGCGCTTCGCACCTGGCGGACCATCGCCTCGCTCACCTGGGTCGTGACCGTCTCCTGGGGGCGATACGCGGCCGAGAACGGGTTCGCGCCCGGAACGCGCTGGGTGGTGTCGAGCTGCTCCACGCGGCCGGGCGACTCCTCGTCGACCATCTGGAAGTCCGTGAGCTGGAGGAAGTTGAGGATCGAGCCGTTGCGCGGCGGCCGGAAGCCCGGACGGGCGCCGAAGACCGTATGGGGCTCGCCCGGCGCGTACTCGAGCAGGTTGTCCGCGTCGCGGTCCTGGATCGTGCGCTCCACAGTGGTCGCCGGTGCGCCGAGCGCGGGTGTCGCCACCAGCGCGGCCGCGACCAGCGCAAGCGCGAGGGCCCTGCTCCTGCCTCCCATGCTCGGAGTTCTAGAGCAGCCGCCCGCGCGACGCGCCGGTTGCTAGGCCGCGCGCGGGAGGCTGAAGCGCACCCGCGCCCCGCTCGACGAGTCGGCGAGCCAGATCTCGCCGCCGTGCGCCTCCACGATCGCCCGGCAGATCGTGAGGCCGAGGCCGGTGCCGTCGCCGGAGCGGGCGGCGCCGTGGCCGCCGCGGTAGAACGGCTCGAAGGCACGCTCGCGCGCCTCGGCGCCCAGGCCCTCGCCGGTGTCGGCCACCTCGACCACCACGCCGGCGCCGTTCGGCTCCGCCATCACCGTCACGCTGCCGTCCGCGGGCGTATGCCGGATCGCGTTCTGGATCAGGTTGAACAGCACGCGCTGGAGCCGCTCGGGGTTGCCTTGCACCGGCGCGAGGCCGTCCGCGAACGAGGCGCGCACCGCCACATGCCTCGCGTCCGCCTGCGCGCGCATCGCCTCCACCGTCTCCTCGACCAGCTCGTCGATCCGCACCTGCTGGAGCGACCACTGGATGTCGCCCGCCTCTAGGCGCGACAGCTCGAACAGGTCCTCGATCAGGCCGGACAGCGAGTGGATGTGCACGGACATCTGCTCCAGGTAGCGGTGACGCGTGTCGCGGTCGACCACGTCGTCCTCGATCGCGTCGGCGAGCAGGCGCAGCGAGGTGAGCGGCGTGCGCAGGTCGTGGCTGACCGCGGCGACCAGGTCGCGGCGCGCCCGCTCGGCCGCGTCGCGCTCGGCGATCACGTCGCGCGACAGGAGCCAGGTGGAGTAGGCGGTGAGGCCGCCGGCCAGAAGCAGCAGCATCGACATCACCACGGCGTCGTGCCCGGAGATGAACATGAGCAGGGCGACCGCGAACACGCCCACCGTGACCAGGCCGATCGTGACCGCGACGGCCGAGGCGAATTGCCGCCCGAGCGATCCGCGCGCGGCGCGCCGCCGCACGAGCAGGTGGGCGGCCGCGATCGGCGGCGTGCCGGAGGCGAGCATGAAGAGCCCCATCAGCAGGCCGTCCTTGGCCGAGTAGGCGAGCCCGAGCACGAGCCCGCCGAGCCCGGACGCGAGGACCAGCACGGCGAGGGCTGCGCCGAGCCCGCCGTCTGCGCGAGCGCGGCTCATGGTTGGAAGCGGTAGCCCACGCCCCACACCGTCTGCAGCCAGCGCGGCTCCGAGGGGTTCGCCTCGATCTTCGCCCGCAGCCGGCGCACGTGGACCGTGACCGTGGAGGTGTCGGTGTAGAAGCTGTACTGCCAGACCGCATCCATCAGCTGGTCGCGGGAGAAGACCTGACCCGGGTGGCGCACGAAATGCAGCAGCAGGTCGTATTCGCGCACGGTCAGCTGAGCTTCCTCGCCGCGCACGGTCACGCGGCGGGCCACCGGATCCAGCTCGAGATCGTCGAAGGCGATCGGCTCCTCGAG
>JBOGXT010000511.1:0-4514 GCA_050694635.1 Thermoleophilaceae bacterium | reverse complement strand
AGAACACGATCGGGCGTATCACCCAGGCGGGGGTTGTTACGGAGTTCTCCACCGGCATCAGCGCGGGCGCTGGCCCGGTCGGCCTCACAGTGGGCCCGGACGGCAACATCTGGTTCGCCGAGTACGGTGGCAGCTCGGGACGGCGCATCGGGCGCATCACCCCTGCCGGGGTGGTCCAGTTGGTCTTCCAGGTGTCACCGCCGTCGAACGAGACGGCCCTGCTCCCAGCGCGCCGACATATCGGTGATCTCGGACCGGTCGAAGCGCATGCGGATCGGACGCCCTCGAGCACGTCGTCGCCTTCAAAGCGGGCGCGTCCGTCGTTGGCGAACCGACCCTCGACCGGCGGATCGAGACTCGGCGCAGGCGGGGTCCAGCGTGTCGACGAGCTTGCGGTTGGCGACGCGCCAGACGTCGGGCAGAAACTCGAAGTCGGTGACGGACATCAGAGTTCGACCTCCTGGAGGCGTGACTGCCGATTTTCGCGCGACTGCGGTCGTCTCCCCCGACACCCACGAGACGCCCGCTCGGGACGATCACGGGGAGTCACGGACAGCGACGTCCGGACCTCCGAAATCGCCTACGGAAGCGAGCCCGAGTTAATCGTGGTTTCAGACGCTCGGAGGTCGTCCCGGGCGGGCGTCTCGGCTGCGCGCGGCGAGACGCCCGCACCGGCGGGAGACCGGCAGCCGGCGACTGGCGTTACGCTGCTCGCCCATGCCTGGTGCCCTCGATCTGGGCAGCCTCGAAGCGCCGGTCGTTCAGGCGGGGATGGGGAGCGTCGCGCGGCATGAGCTCGCCGCGGCTGTGTCTGAGGCCGGGGGTCTCGGCACGATTGCGGGCGTACGCGCGCCGATCGCAGCCGAGATCGCCGCCGCACGCCGGCTTACCGGCAGGCCGATCGCCGTCAACCTCCTGCTGCCGTTCGTGCGGCCCGGCGATGCCGAGGCCGCGGCGGATGCCGACGCGATCGTCACCTTTTGGGGCACGCCGCGCAGGCTCGCGGCGAACACGTGGATCCATCAGTGTGGTTCGGTCGAGGAGGCCAAGGCCGCCGCCGCGGCCGGCGCAGACGCCGTGATCGCCCAGGGTGTCGAGGCCGGTGGCCACGTGCGCGGGACGACGCCGATGCTCGAGCTGCTCGAGCGCGTGCGCGCGGCGGTGAGGATTCCGGTCCTGGCGGCCGGGGGGATCATCGACGCCGAGGGCGTGCGGGCGGCGCTTGACGCCGGCGCCGCCGCGGCGGTTGCCGGCACACGCTTCTTGCTCAGCGACGAAAGCCATGCCCATCCCGACTACAAGCGGCGCTGCCTGGACGCCGGCGAGACGATCCTGACCGAGCTGTTCGGGCTCGGGTGGCCCGACGCGCCACATCGAGTGATCCCCAACGGCGCGACACGCCGCTGGCTGCGCGCCGACCCCCGTGGTCCCCGCTGGATCCGCACCGCGAACCGTGTCACCGCGCCCCTCGCGAGCCGGACCCCGCCCGCCGTGCAAGAGCGCGCGATCACAGCCCAGCGCCCGTCCCAGCCCTTCCTCGGGCCACAGCCGCCCACCGACGACGGTCCCGCCAACCTCCTGGACTCAGGTCCGCTCTACGCCGGCATCAACGTGGCGCGCGTCACCGACATCCGCCCAGCGGCGGAGCTCGTCAACACGCTCACACCGTAGGGATCAAGGGCCGCTGCTGCGTCTGACCGCGAGGCTCTGGTTTCTGCTGTCGTGCGCGAGCGAGCGCCTCCGCGCGCACAGACCACACGACTGGATTGGACGATCTGCGAGAGCGGCAGCTGACACAAGGCACGCGCTCTCGCTACCGCGCCTAAGCAGGACCCTAGTTGACAGCCGACAGCGCATCGGTTCCCTCGAACCGACAGCGCATCGGTTCCGGCTGAGCGTCCGAAGGCGATTCGACGCTCGCCTCGCAGACGAGCGAGGCGAGGGAGGGATCGGCGTGTCGAGAGGTGACGAGGGGCGGCGGCGCAAGGCCGTCGCGCGGCGGCTCGGGGGCGAGCCGGTGGAGCAGGTCGCGCGCGCGGCGGGGCGCTCGCGCCAGTGGGTCGCGCGCCGGGTGAGGCGCTACGAGCCGACTGACCCGGATTGGGCATGGGAGCGACCGCGCGCCGCCGGAACGGTCGCGAACCGCACGCCGGTGGCAGTCGAGGCTCAGGTGCTCGCGCTCCGCGAGCGGCTGGTGGCGAACCCGTGGGCACAGATCGGCGCGGAGGCGATCGCCTGGGAGCTCGAGAAGCTCGGCATCAGCCCGCCGACCACGCGCACGATCGAGCGCATCCTCAGCCGCTCGGGAGCGGTGAGGCGTCCGCGCCGCGAGCGCCCGCCCGCGAAGGGCGTGCCTTACCCCGCTCCGCCGTGCCAGACCGTCGGCGACCTCCACCAGGCCGACCTGGTCGGCCCCCGCCACCTCGACGGCGGCGAGCCGTTCATCGCGCTCAACATGGTCGATGTCGCCGCGCACGCCGGCGGCATCGAGATCGCCGCCGATGAGCGCGAGCAGACGATCTGCGCGGCATTGGTGGCGCTCTGGGAGCGCCACGGCGTGCCGCGCCGGCTCCAGCTCGACAACGGCAAGCCGTTCATCCTCGGCGGCGGAACGCTGGGGGAGGTCGTGCGTCTGTGCCTGCACCAGGGGGCCACGCCGGTCTTTGTCCCGCAGGGCGAGCCGTGGCGTAACGGCGTCGTGGAGCACTACAACGACACCTTCGACTAGCACTTCTTCCGCTCCGAGCGCTTCGGCTCGCGCGAGGTCCTGCGCGCCCGAGCAGATTCCTTGTCGAGGACTTCAAGCAAGATCTCGCGGCGCGTAAGCAATCGAGGCAACGAGTGCTGCTCATCGTCGACGAGTTCTCCGCGATCGCCGACGGCGCACACGTCGCCCGGATGATCGAGGTCGTGCGCTCCTACGGCGGCGCGGTCGTGCTCGCCGTGCAGGCATACGAAGGCATGGGAGGCGACTTCAGAACCGTTCGCTGTCTCCGCGAGCTCGCCAGTAAGAGAGTCGTGGCTTCGAATCCCCGCGGCGTACCTCGGGTTCGGGTCACGGCCTGCGTCTCGGGGCGTCCGAGGTGCAGCCGGCAGCGCCGCTCCAGGTCCAGCCGACCGGAGCCGATACCCTGGGTACCAATGGCGTCGAATGATGAGAAGCTGACCGTCGCGTCCGAGGACGTTGACGCTGCGATCGCTACCGCGACGGCAATTGACGCTGACGAGCTCGAGAGGGCTCGCCTTGATCAGCGGTGGCGCGAGTTCTGCCTCAACGCCGAGCAGTACGTTGCCGAGACGACCCGCCAGCGTCCGCGCGCCGGGCAGACCGCTTAGCGGATACGCCGATTAGGGTCGCTCCTCCGGTAGGGGCGACCGCGCACGCTCGCGGTGTCGCGGTTTCGCCACGCCGAGGCGCTGAAAGGTCGCGCGCGCCTGTCGCAGGCTCGGGCTGTTCGCGCCGCCCTCGTAGTCGGGGGCGCGGAACTGCATGTTGTCGTCCTCCCACCAGCAGACGGGGCAGATGGCGAAGGTTCCCGGCGGCGGCTCGGTCAGCGTGAGGAAGTCGCGGCACGGGCACGCATAGCGGACGCCCAGCGGCGTCTGATGCCCGGCGAGCTTGTCGACTATCTCGTGTCCCCACGGCTCCCTGGGGCCGTGCGGCAACTCGAACAGGGCGCTGAGCACGGCCCGAAGGCTGCGGCCCATCCACGCGTGATTCCGGTCGTCGTGCAAGTAGACGATCCACTCACCAAGCGGACCCTCGTGCAGTGCCTGAAGCCGCCCACGGGCGCCCACGGCAAGGGTCTGATAGTCGCCCTGCGGTGCGGCGACGAGCTGAGGTCGGCCGGTCAGGCTACGCTCGCGCGCGACGCTCTTGGTGATCGTGATGCCCTCGAGCTGATCGCGGGCGGTCTCCGCTCTCCGCGCTGCCTTCGCCACTACGTCCAAGGCGTATTTCCGCGCGCCCTGCTCGGTGGGTTTCTGGGTCAGGAGGATGAAGTGGTCAGTACCCACGATCACTCCCAGCCCGCGATCGGATGCGTGCAGAGCGTTCAGGAAGCTGTCGGTGATAGCTCCGCCGAGGTTGGGCACGTGCATGTACACGTCGCACCAGGTCGCCGTTCGCGGTTCTGGGGGGTTCACGCCTCCATCGTGCCCGACTCGGCCGCGGCACGGAACCTGACTGGACAAGAAGGCGACCCGCCTCAAACTGGCGATCAGGCGTCCGGAAAGAGCGGCATCCACAGCCTCGGCCGCTCCTCCCCTTGCGCGTCCCGGCGACGGGTCAGCGAGGCGCGGAAGCCGAACCGCTCCCGCCAGAATTGCTCCGTTTCTGCGTCGAACGGATCGAGCGCGATGACGGCGGCGCCGACGTGTCGTGCTGCGATCTGCCCGATGCCGACCGCATGTCTCAGGATCGTCTCAGCGCCTACGTCAGCGTCGATGGCCCGCGCCAGCCACAGCACTAGTACTGCTCCCGGTCTGGGGTGGGGGCTGGCGAGCCGCTTGCG
>JBOGXT010000510.1:0-1711 GCA_050694635.1 Thermoleophilaceae bacterium | reverse complement strand
CCGGCGCCCCGCGGCGCGCTCGGCTAGGGCGTGGCGCGCGCGGGCCAGCAGCTCCACGCCCTCCGGCAGGCGGCGGTCAGTGGCCGGCAGCAGCGCCGCGAAGGCCCCCAGGGGGATCGACCGCGCCGATCGGGACGCTCGCACCCACTCCACGGCACAGCCCTGCGCGCGCGCGAGCTCCGCGGCCGCGTCGGCGAGCCGCGTCTTGCCGACCCCGGCCGTCCCGGCGACCACGACGCCGCCCGCCGAACCACCCGAGAGCGCTTCGCCGACGAGCCGAAGCTCGGCGTCGCGCCCGGTAAGCGGCCACCGCATGAGCGAAGTGTGATCGACCGATTGAGTAGCCGTTGCTCATGCGAGCGAGGGCCGTCGCCCCCACGATGACGCCCATGCTCTCCGACAACGCCCACGATATCCCCGTACTGGTGATCGGCGCCGGCCCGGCCGGGTTGGCCGCAGCGATCGAGCTGACGCGCCACGACATCCCGACCGTGCTCGTCGAGCGCCGGACGCAGCTCTCCTCGCACCCGCGCGCCACCGTGCTCAGCCTGCGGTCGATGGAGCTCGTGCGGGCTTGGGGACTCGAGGCGGACGTGCGCGCGCGGAGCGCGGACGTGGACTCGCGGATGCTCGAGTCCGAGACGCTCGCCGACGCCGCCGCCGGCACGGCGATCGAGGTCGGCTACCCGAGCACGGAGCAGAGCCGCATGGTCAGTCCGACGGCACCCGCCTGCGTGGCGCAGGACGACCTGGAGCCGCTCCTGCTGGAGCATCTGCGCGCCGCGCCGCGCGCCCGCGTCGAGCTTGGATCCGAGCTGACCGGCCTCTTAGCGACGCCCGACGGCGCTCGCGCCACGGTTCGCGACGTGCGCACGGGTGGGCTGCGCACGGTGAACGCCCGCTACGTCGTGGCGGCCGACGGCGCGAGGAGCGCGGTGCGCCGTGCGCTCGGCATCCCCCTGATCGGTCCCGAGAACCTCATGGAGGGCTTCACGACGCTGTTCCGCGCGCCGCTATGGGACGTGGTGGGCGAGCGCCGCCACTTTCTCTACTACGTGACCCACGCGGCGGCACCCTCGGTCTTCCTGCCCGCCGGCCCGTCGGATCGCTGGCTGGTCGGGCTGCCGGGCAGCAGCGCCGACGAGCCGGACCCGCGCTGGGCGGCGGAGATCGTCCGGCTCGGCGCAGGCGTGCCCGACCTTCCGGTTCGAATCGAGCAGTCCAACCACTTCACGGCCGCGGCGCAGCTCGCGGAGCGCTGGCGCAGCGGGTGCATCTTCCTGGCCGGCGACGCCGCTCACCGCGTCACGCCCCGAGGTGGGACGGGCCTCAACCTCGCACTGCACGACGGCTACGACCTCGGCTGGAAGCTCGGGTGGGTGCTCCGCGGCTGGGGCCCGCAGGCGCTGCTCGACTCATACGAGACCGAGCGCCGGCCCGTCGCCGAGTACACCGCCGAGCGGTCGGCCGACCCCAGCGGCTCGCGACGCACCCCGGAAGGGGAGGTGCGCGCGGACCTCGGCGGCCGGATCGCCCACGTCTGGACCGGAGAGCGCTCCACGCTCGACCTCCTCGAACCAGGGCTGACACTGTTCGCCGCTCGCGACGAGCGGGCCTGGGAACCGGCAGCCGCGTCGCTCGCGGCCCGCGTGCCGGTCGGCGTCCGGCTCCTGGAGCCGGTCGCCGCGCGCGCGGTCGGCGCCCCCGGAGG
>JBOGXT010000509.1:0-4825 GCA_050694635.1 Thermoleophilaceae bacterium | reverse complement strand
GCACGAACGTGCTCGGCGGCGACGACAACCTGCGCGGCATCGGCGCGCGCGCCGCCGCCTCGGACCTGCGCAACGACACGAGCGGCGCGATCGCCAGCTTCCCCGACGACGTCGCCGGGCTCGGCAGCATCGCCGTGGTCACCGCCACGCGCCTCACCGGCAGGGCGCCCGACCCCGCCGGGTTCCCGGGTGGCAGGGCGTGGATCGACTACCGCGGCCCGCCCGGCACGATCCCCACGGTCTCCTTCTCGGACCTCGTGCGCGGCGATGTCGATCCGGGGGCGATCCGCGACCGCGTCGTGGTCGTGGGCGCCACGGCGCCGACGCTGCGCGACGTCCACCCGACTCCCGTCGGCGGCGAGCAGCTGATGGCCGGCGCCGAGGTGCAGGCCAACGCGATCTGGACGGCGCTCCACGACCTGCCGCTGCGCTCCGCGCCGGGCTGGATCGACCTGCTGCTGGCGGCGCTGCTGGCGCTGCTCGCCCCGATCACGCGCTGGCGCCTCCCGCTGGTGGCGGTCGGCGGCGCCACGGTGCTGGCCGGCGCCGCCTTCCTCGCCGGCGCGCAGGTCGCGTTCGAGCGGGGCACGATCGTCGGCGTGACCGTGCCGCTCGTGGCGCTGCTGGGGGGCGCGGCTGGCGCCGTCGCCTGGAGCGAGGTGGTGGAGAGCCGCGCGCGCAGGCGCATCGCGCGTGACAACGAGCTCCTCGAGCAGCGCGTGCGCGAGCGCACCAGCGAGCTCCGCGACGCAGAGCGGGAGATCGCCCACCGGCTGGGCGTGGCGGTGGAGTGGCGCGACGTCGAGACCGGAACCCACGTCGAGCGCATCGGGCACCTCTGCGAGCGGCTTGCGCTGGAGGTGGGCTGGAGCCGCGAGGAGGCGGACCTGCTCAGGCACGCGAGCGCGCTGCACGACGTCGGCAAGGTCGGGATCCCCGACGAGATCCTCCTCAAGCCCGGCAAGCTCGACCCGGCCGAGTGGGCGACGATGAAGACCCACACCACGATCGGAGCCAAGATCCTGGCCGGCTCGAACTCGGCCCTGGTCCAGCTGGCCGAGACGATCGCCGCGAGCCACCACGAGCGCTGGGACGGCACCGGCTACCCGCGGGGGCTGTCCGGCGACGAGATTCCGCTGGCGGGCCGCATCTGCGCCGTCTGCGACGTGTTCGACGCGCTCCTCTCGCCGCGCCCCTACAAGGCGGCGTGGCCGCTCGCGGAGGTGCTCGACGAGCTCGCCCGCGTCCGCGGCAGCCACCTGGACCCGGCGCTCGTCGACGGCTTCCTGCCGATCGCCTCCCAGCTCCAGCGGGAGTGGTTCGACGAGGACGAAGGGCGCCGCGCCGCCTAGACGTGCTCGGCGCGGATGCGACGCCGGGCCTCCGCATGGCGGATCGTCTCGTAGACGATGACAGCGGACGTGAGCACCGCGGCGAGCGCCAGCGCCATCAGCGCGTCCACCTCGGTGCCCAGCGGGATCAGCCCGAGGCACACCACGGCCGCGACCAGGCGGGCCCCGTTCAGCGACCGCACGTTGCGCAGCCGGAAGCCCACGTGCCCGGCGTAGTAGAGCGCGATTCCACCGAACAGGGCCACGGCGGGGGCCGTCTTGAGCGGGTGGTCCACGTCGCCGATCGTCTTCTTCACACCCAGGGCGACCAGCACGATCCCGGCGATCATCGGCAGGTGGAGGTAGCTGTAGGAGTCCCGCGCGATCCTCGCTCGGATGTGGCCGTGCGTCTGCCGGAACCGGCTCTCCGCCACCAGCGCCACGACGTCGAAGTACGCCCACCACAACCCGCAGGCGACGGTGAGGCCGAGCGCCGCCGCCACGAGGACGCCGCCGTCCACCTCGCCCTGCAGCCCCGCCCCGATCGCCACGATCGACTCGCCGAGCGCGATGATCACGATCAACGCGAAGCGCTCGGCGAAGTGCCCGGCGGACACCTGGAAGCCGCGCACGCCGAACACGAATGGCCCCGCGAAGTCGATAGCGAGCGCCACGATCCAGATCGCCGCCTGGGCGGTGCCACCGAGCAACGCGGCGGCGATCAGCAGCAGGGGTGCGGGGAGGGCCGTGCGCGCGAGGCGCGCGATCGCCTGCCCCGTATCCAAGTCCTCGTTGGCCTCGGCGAAGATGAAGATGTGGAGCCACCGCGCGACCGCGTAGGCGATCGCGAACAGCAGCGCGTCGTCGCCGAAGGCCTCGGGGACCGCGAGCGCCGCCACCAGGAACGCACCCATCACGGCGAACATGAGCAGCCGCTCGAGGCCCTCGTCGGCCGCTATGTAGTTGGTCAGCCAGGCGTACGCGCCCCAGGCCCACCACAGCGCGGCGAGCACCAGGATGCCCTGGCCCAAGCCCTCCCAGGTCGGGTTGTCCGACATGAGCAGGGTGACCTGGGTGAGGGCGAAGACGAAGACCAGGTCGAAGAACAGCTCGAGCGGCGCGACGCGCTTCTCGGTGTCGTCCATGGCGCTGCAACTTAAGCACGTGGGCTGCCTATGCAATGCTTATGCAGCATGTCGCGCGACGAGGGTCTGTTGCTTGGCGAGGCCGCGCGGGCGATCGGCGTGAGCGCGGACACCCTGCGCCGCTGGGAGCGGGCCGGCAAGCTGCGCACCACGCGCGACGCGGCGAACCGGAGGCGCGTCCCGCGCCACGAGATCGAGCGGCTCGCCGGACGCCCCGGCCGCCACCGCGCGGGCGACGCCCTGTCCGCGAGGAATCGCTTTCCCGGCGTCGTGCGCTCGGTCGAGATCGATGGAGTCATGGCGCTCGTCGAGATCGAGGCCGGTCCGCACCGGATCACAGCCGCCGTCACGCGCGACGCCGTCGAGGAGTTGGGCCTGGCGCCCGGGGTGCCGGCCACCGCCGCGGTCAAGGCGACCTCGGTGATGGTGGAACGCGGGTGAGGGCGGTGGTCGTTGCGGCGACTGTCGCGTTCGCGCTCGCCGGATGTGGGGACGGCGGCGGAGGCGACGACCAACGGCTCGTCGTCTCGGCCGCCTCGTCCATGACCGAGGCCCTAACGGACTGCGGCCGGGACTTCACGGACGCGACCGTGCGGTTCCAGTTCGCCGGCTCGGACGAGCTGGCCGCCCAGATCCGCCAGGGCGTCAAGCCCGACGTGTACGCGGCGGCCAACACGCGGCTGCCGGACGAGCTGCACGGGGAGGGCCTGCTGTCGCGACCGGTCGAGTTCGCCACCAACACATTCGTGCTGGCGGTCCCGAGCGGCTCGGAGATCGACTCCCTCGACGACCTCACGCGCAAGGGGGTGACGATCGCCATCGGCTCGGAGTCGGTGCCGATCGGCGCCTACACGCGCGAGACGCTTGCCCTGCTGCCTCCCGAGCAGGAGGAGGCGATTCTCGCCAACGTGAGGTCCAACGAGCCCGACGTGAAGGGCATCGTGGGCAAGCTGACGCTGGGAGCGGCCGACGCGGGCTTCGTCTACGAGACCGACGTGAACGCCGCGGGCGGTGAGCTCGAGGCGATCGAGCTGCCGGCCGAGCTCGAGCCGGAGGTGGCGTACGGCGCCGGCGTCGTGAGCGGGGCGAGGCAGCCGGACCAGGCGCGCGCGTTCGTGGACGGCCTCGCCGATGGCCCGTGCGCCGACGCGCTCGAGGCGGCGGGCTTCGGACCGCCGGGCGGATGACCTTCAGGATCGGTCTCGCCGTCGCCGTCGCCGCGGCGCTCGCGTTCCTCACCCTGCCGGTCGTGGCGATCTTCGTCGACTCGACGCCGGGCGAGCTGATCGACAGCCTGGGCGAGCCGGGCGCGCTCGATGCGCTCTGGCTCAGCCTCCGCACCACGGCGATGGCGCTGGCGATCATCCTGCTCGTCGGCACGCCCGCCGCCTACCTGCTGGCCACGCGTTCGTTCCGCGGCAAGGCGGCCGTCGTCACGCTCGTGGAGCTGCCGCTCGTGCTGCCGCCCGCGGTGGCGGGGATCGCGCTGCTGGCGGCGGTCGGCCCGGAGGGGGTCCTCGGCGGAGCCGTCGACGCGGCCGGCATCGAGCTCGCGCTGCAGACCGCCGGCGTGGTCGTGGCGCTCACCTTCGTGGCCTCGCCCTTCTACGTACGGCAGGCGATGGCCGCCTTCGCGGCGGTCGACCGCACGCTGCTCGACGCCTCTCGCACGCTCGGCGCCTCCGAGGCGCGCGGCTTCGTGCGCGTGATGATTCCCACCGCGATGCCGGGCCTCGCGGCCGGCACGGCGCTCGCCCTGGGCCGGGCGCTGGGCGAGTTCGGCGCGACGCTGATGTTCGCCGGCTCGTTTCAGGGCATCACGCAGACTGTGCCGCTGGCGATCTACGACCGCTTCGCGACCGACTTCGACGCCGCGCTCGCGCTCTCGGCCGTCCTCGTCGCCGTGTCGGCGGCCATCCTCCTGTCGGTGAAGCTGGTGCAGGGCGGCGAGGCCCTCGGCGGTGCTCCGCGCTGAGGCACGCACGCGGCTGGGCGCGCTCGAGCTGGACGTGGCGCTCGAGGTGGGGCCGGGCGAGTGCCTGGCCCTCGCCGGGCCGTCGGGGGCGGGCAAGACGAGCGTGCTCCGGATCGCGGCGGGTCTGATGCGGCCCGAGCGCGGCCGCGTGGAGGCGAACGGCCACACCTGGCTCGACACCGAGCGCGGCGTGGACGTCCCGCCCGAGCGGCGGCGCTGCGGCTACGTCTTCCAGGAGTACGCGCTCTTCCCGCACCTGAGCGCGTGGCAGAACGTGGCGTACCCGCTGCGAGAGGTCCCGCGCCGGGAGCGGCGCGAGCGCGCGCTGGAGCTGCTCGCGCGCTTCGGCTTGCGCGACCACGCCGACGCCCACC
>JBOGXT010000508.1:0-7472 GCA_050694635.1 Thermoleophilaceae bacterium | reverse complement strand
CGCCTCAACCTCCGGGCCACCGACACCGCAGGGCTCCGCTCGCCGCGCGTTCGCCGCACCGTGCGGGTCAGGCGCTGAGCTCGCGCAGACGGCGTTCCAAGAACGCCCGCTCCGCTGGGTTACCCGTCAGCTCGTGCGCTCGGCGGTAGGCCTCCGCGGCCTCGTCGGGGCGGTCCAGCCGGCGCAGCAGGTCGGCGCGGGCGGCGTGCAGCAGGTGGTAGTCGTCGAGGCGTCCGCCCTCGAGGACGGCCATCAGCTCCAGGCCTCGCTCCGGTCCCTCGGCCATCGCCACCGCCACCGCTCGGTTCAGCTCCACGACCGGTGACGGCTCGACCTGAGTGAGAAGCGCGTAGAGGGCCGCGATTCGCGTCCAGTTGGTGGTCTCGCGCGTGTGCACCGCCGCGATTCGCGCCTGCAGCGCGTACGGGCCGGCGGCACCGGCGATGGCCGCGCTCGCGAGAGCCACCCCCTCCCCGATCTCGTCGCCATGCCAGAGCGAGCGGTCCTGGTCCTCCAGGAGCACCAGCTCGCCCCGGTCGTCCACGCGCGCGTCCCGGCGCGAGTGGTGCAGCAGCATCAGCGCGACCAGCCCGCGCACCTCGCTCTCGTCCGGCATCAGGACGAGCAGCAGGCGGGCCAGCCGGATCGCCTCGTCGCACAGCTCGCGGCGCACCACGGTGTCGGCGCTCGTAGCCAGGTACCCCTCGTTGAAGATGAGGTAGAGCGCCGCCAGGACCGAGCGCAGCCGGTCCGGCAGCTCGTGGTCGGGCGGCACCTCGTAGGGGATGCGGGCCGCGCGGATCTTGCGCTTGGCACGCACGAGCCGCTGCTGCATGGCGCTCTCGCCGACCAGAAAGGCACGCGCGACCTCGACGGTGGAGAGCCCGCCGAGCGTGCGCAGCGTCAGCGACACGCGGGCCTCCGGCGCCAGCGCAGGGTGGCAGCACGTGAAGAAGAGCCGCAGCCGGTCGTCGGGCAGCGATGTCTCCGGCAGGTCTTCGAGCTCGCCCGGCATCATCAGCTCCAGCTCGCGCAGCTTCTCCTCGTAGCGGCGTTCGCGGCGCAGGCGGTCGATCGCGCGGTTGCGCGCCGTGCCCACGATCCAGGCGCCGGGGTTGTCCGGCAGCCCGTCGCGCGGCCAGCGCTCGAGCGCGATCACGAACGCCTCCTGCACCGCCTCCTCGGCGAGGTCGAAGTCGCCGAGGATGCGGATCAGGGTCGCCACCGCCCGCCCCGACTCGCGCCGGAACAGGCGGTCGGCAACTTCCGCGGACGCTCCTACGACCTCGCCTCCGCCTTCGCCTCGTTCGTGTGCAGCTCCGAGCCGATCGCCTCGTAGTCCATCACCGGCCGCACCTCGACGGTCCCGCCTGGCATGGGGATCCGCTTCGCCCAGGCGAGGGCGTCGTCGAGGTCCTTGCAGTCGAGCAGGTAGTAGCCGCCGAGCTGCTCCTTCGTCTCGGCGAAGGGGCCGTCGGAGACGATGCGATCGCCGCTCTCGCGGATCTGCACCGTGGTGGCGGTGGAGCTCGGCTGGAGCCCCTCGCCTCCCAGGTGCACGCCGGCGTCGATCGCGGCGCTGGTGTAGGCGTCCCAGGCCTTCATGCTCTCGGCCTGTTGCTCGGGCGTCCGGTCGGCGAAGCGGGTCTCGTCACCGAAGAGCGTGAGCAGGTACTTCATGAGGTCGAACCTCCCATGTCGGTGCGGCGCCTTTCGCCGCTCTCACCCTAACGACGAACGGGGGGCGCCGGGATCGACACGCAGTTGATCTGCTTCACGGTGACATCGTAGGCTCCGCGGAGCCTCGGTAAACGGTCCACCTCGCCACAGTTGGGGGCAATTTCGTCAGCATGTGACCGGTGGCGAAGCTAGAGGTCATAGCCGCGGACGTCACCGCGCTCGACGTAGACGCGATCGCGAACGCCGCCAACACGCAGCTGAGGCACGGCGGCGGGGTGGCCGGCGCGATCTCCCGGGCCGGCGGGCCCGACGTGCAGCGCGAGTCGGACGAGCGCGCGCCGATCGGGCTGGGCGAGGCGGTGGAGACGACGGCCGGGCGGATGCCGGCCCGGTGGGTGATCCACGCGGCGACGATGGAACTGGGCGGACCGACCTCCGCCGACATCATCGAGCGGGCAACGCGCTCGACGCTGGAGAAGGCCGAGGAACTGGGCTGCCGCTCGCTCGCGCTGGTGGCGTTCGGCACCGGTGTGGGCGGCTTCCCGCTGCAGGAGGCGGCGCGTCTGATGGTGGGCGTGGCAAGGGAGCACGAGGGCCAGCTCGAGCGGATCGTGTTCGCCGTGCACGGCGAGGAGGCGGAGCGGGCGTTCCGCGAAGCGGTTGGCTGAGCACCCCGCGCTCGTCGCGCCCGACTCCTTCAAGGGCACCTTTTCCGCGCCCGACGTGGCCGCGGCCATCGCCTCCGGCCTGCGTGACGCCGGGCGCGCGGCGGACGAGCTTCCGGTGGCCGACGGCGGCGAGGGCACGATGGACGTGCTGCTCGCCGCGCTCGGCGGCGAGCGCCGCACGGTGGAGGCGAGCGATCCGCTCGGCCGCCCGGTCCAGGCCTCCTTCGCCCTGATCGAGGACGGCAGCGCCGCCGTAGTCGAGACTGCCCAGGCGAGCGGACTCGGCCTGGTGGACGAGGGCGAGCGCGACCCCTGGGCCTCCTCCACGCGCGGGACCGGCGAGCTGATCGCCGCCGCCGTGGAGGCCGGTGCCGAGCGGGTGATCGTGACGGTCGGCGGCTCGGCCACCACGGACGGCGGCGCCGGCGCCCTCGAGGCGCTCGAGGAGGCGGGCGTACGGGTCGCGCTCGACGTGCTCTGCGACGTGCGCACCCCGTTCGAGCACGCCCCTCGCGTGTTCGCCCCTCAGAAGGGCGCCGACGCCGCCATGGTGAAGCGGCTGGAGCGTCGCCTCGGCGGGCTCGCCAGGACGTTTCGCCGCGACCCTCGCGGCGAGCCGATGACCGGCGCCGCGGGCGGGCTCTCCGGCGGCCTCTGGGGCCAGCACGGCGCGCGCCTTCGCCCCGGCGCCGCGTTCGTGCTCGACGCGATCGGCTTCGACGAGCTCATGCACGCCGCGGCGTTCGTGGTCACGGGCGAGGGCCGCATCGACGGCCAGACGCTGGAGGGCAAGATCGTCGGCGAGGTGGCCACCCGCTGCCGCCAGAACGGCGTGACCTGCCACGCGATCGTCGGAAGGATCGAGCTCGACCCGTTCGAGCAGCGCATCCTGGACCTCGCCTCCCTGACCGAGGCGACCACGCTCGCCGAGCTTCGGAACGCCGGCCACCGACTGGTGGAGTAGGCCGGGCTCCTACCCGCCCGTCCGGCGCGCCACCGACACCGAGTATGCCCGCGGCCGGAAGCTGAGGATCGGGTCGTCGGAGAGCTCGATCCCGGCGGTCACGCGGGTGGGGTCGAAGACGAGGATGTCGCCGTCTCGCTCGCGCCCGGTCTCTGGGCCGGTCAGCACCACCCGGCCCACCTCGACGCGCTCGCGCTCCTCCGGCCAGGCGACGGTCGGATCGTCGACCGCGTCTCCCTCGTCGGCGACGATCACCACCAGCCTGAAGGCCGTCTCGTCGCGGGCGAGGATCTCGTCGCGCAGGTAGTCGCGCCCGCGCGGCTTCGCCTCCTCGCCGGGCAGGGTGCTCTCGCCGGCCTCGGGCTCGAAGCGGTAGCGCACCCAGCGCAAGCCGCCCTCGGCGTCCAGCCAGCGGTAGGCGTGGATGGAGTTGTAGGTGCAGGTGGCGTAGCTCTCGGGCGGGTCGGCGCCGAGCGCGGCCTGGATCGCCGGCAGCGCCTCGGGGTGCGCGCCGAGGAAGTCCGGCATCAGCTTCTCCGGCTCCAGGCGCGCCTTGGTGAACTCGACGAAGTCCTCGGGCGTGCGCACGAAGAAACACGGGAGGGTCAGCCCGACGATGTCGGTCTTGTTCCCGTCGGGTAGGTAGAGCTTGACGGCCATGCCGCGGCCCTCGCGCGCGTAGTCGGGGATGCCCGGGTCGCCGCCGCCGTTAGAGAAGCGCGCGGTCACGCGCGAGGGCTCGCCGCGCATGTGGGCCGCCGTGGTCAACCGGCTCGCCTCTGCGGAGGGCGTGAAGCTCCCCGTCAGCAGGGTGCCCTTGGCGTGCGCGGCGCGGTGGCCCGGGTGCACCCCCGAGATCGCGTTGATCGCGTCGACAGCTTCTTCGGCGAGGGTGTCCATACGGGTACTCAAACAGATAGCGACGGGCGCTCCAGAGGGAGCGCCCGTGCTGCCTCACCCGTGCGACGGCGCCGGGCCGCCTCCGGCTGGCCACCGCCGCGGTGCCTAAGGATTGTAACGTTGGTTACGAATTAGCGCGACTCTGCAAGCGCCCGTACGACGGCCTCGTAGAAGCCCTCGCTCATGGTCGCCTCGGTGCGCTCGGCGCCCGACGGCAGCGGCGCGTCGCCCACCACCGCGTTCGCCACCAGGAAGAAGCGGCCCACGACCTCGGCCACCTCGAGGTCCTCGCGCGAATCCCCCACGGCGACGCACTGCTCGCGCTCGTAGCCCCGCGCGCGCATGTGCGCCCTCACCGCCCTCGCCTTCGAGGCCGCGGCGGGGATCAGGTGGAAGGTGTGGGTGTCGGGGCCGATCCGGCCGTTGTCGACGAGGCGCAGGCCGTCGTGGCCCTTAGCCGCCAGCAGCTCGTTCGCCTCGCGCGCGTCCACCAGCCCGCGGAACAGGTGCGAGACCTCGCGGTCCACGTGCCAGGGCGCGTGGGGCTCGAGCCTGCCGGCGTACCGCTCGAGCAGCAGCGCCGGCGCCCCGGTGTCCTCGATCTGCTGGTGGATCGTCCGCCCCTCCCGGGGCTGCAGCTCGCCCGTCAGGAAGGTCAGCTCGCCGTCGATCACCATCCCGGAGCCGACCTCGAAGATGTACGAGGTCTGCCCGAGCAGCCGGGCGTCCTCCATCACCTGCGCGCGCCGCCGGCCCGACTTGATCACGACCTCGACGCCCGCCCGGTGGCAGGCCTCGAGCGCCCGCGCGGCGAGCAGCGTGAACTCCCCCTCCGCGGTGCGAAAGAGCGACGCCCCCTTGCCGAGGAGCGTGCCGTCGAGATCGGTGTAGATGCAGCGAATAGCCATGAGGCGGATCCGCGCGCGCTCGGCCGAGCCGAGCGCTTGCGGCACTACGCGCGAGCGCGCAGCGTGGCATACGGCGGCCGCTCCACGAGCTCCACCTGGATCAGGCGGCCGTCCGCGGTCTGGAGCGGCGGGGCGTGGTCGTCGACCAGCCGGCCGTCGGTACGCAGCCGCTCCAGCACCACTCGCAGAACGGCGTAGGCCATCGGCCCCAGCTCCGGGAGCGACTGGTGGTGGTTGTGGCGCACCTCGAGGTCCACCTGGGCCATCCCCTCGGTGCCGCCGAGCACGTCCCGCGCGTGGAGGAGCATGGAGGTCTCGATCGCGTAGCCGATCGCGAACCGCAGGCGGTCGAAGAACGTGCGCCGCCCGGCCACCTCGCCGGCGAGCGGCTGGATGAACGCCGCCAGCTCCGGTTAGAAGGCCGACAGCAGCGGGCGCGCGGTCAGCTCCGTCACGCGGCCGCCGTCGACCGGCCGCTCCTCGCCGTCAGGGGTGGTGAACGGGCGCCGGAAGTACCCCTTGACGAACTGCACGTCGCTCTCGCAGATCAGCGGACCGAGCATGCCGGTGGCGAAATGGGGCGAGAAGTGGCGGGTGTCGGAGTCGAGGTAGACGACCAGGTCGCCACGGGCCACCGCAAGCGCCCGCCACATGGCGTCCCCCTTGCCGAGCGCCTGCCCGAACTCCGGGAGCAGATCGGACTCCTGATGCACGTCGGCTCCGAGCCGGGCCGCGATCTCCGCGGTGCCGTCATGGGAGGCCGCGTCGACGACCAGGATCTGGTCGATCAGACCGTCGAGCGACTGAAGCCGATCGACGATCTCGCCGATGGTGTCGGCCACCTCGCGGGTCGGCAGCACCGCCGTGACCGGACCCCGCTTGCGCTCCTGCAGCAGCTCCAGGGGGAACTGCGAGTGGTGGAAGGGGCGGATCAACTCGGTCGTACCATGGGCAATCCGTGCACCGTGTCCAGGCGTCCTACCCTTGGGAGCCGCTCCTCGAAACCGGGGCGGAGGAGGAGCTGGTGGCGACCTCACGGGAGACCGCCCGCCCGGGAATCGTTACATCGCTCCCTGAGGATGTCCATCCTTCGCTGCGCGAGGCGCTGGTGGCCGCCGGGATCGAGTCGCTGTGGTCGCACCAGGCGGACGCGCTCGAGTCCGCCCGGCGCGGGCACACCATCGTCACGACGGGCACGGCGAGCGGGAAGTCGCTCGCCTTCAACTTGCCTGTGCTCGACACGCTCGCCTCCGACCTCGCCGCGCGCGCCTTCTACCTCTACCCCACCAAGGCGCTGGCCCAGGACCAAGCGCGCAAGCTGTCCGAGCTGGGGGGAAGGTTCCTGCGCCACGCCATCTACGACGGCGACACGCCGCGGGAGGAGCGCCCGGCGATCCGCCAGCGCTCGAACCTGATCCTCACCAACCCGGACATGCTCCACGTGGGCGTCCTCCCCAACCACCGCTCCTGGGGCGACGTGCTCGCGAACCTGGCCTGGGTCGTCGTCGACGAGGCGCACGTGTACCGCGGCGTGTTCGGCTCGCACGTGGCGAACGTGCTGCGCCGGCTGCGGCGCCTCGCGCGCGCGTACGGCGCCGAGCCGCGCTTCGTGCTCACGAGCGCGACGATCGCCAACCCGCGCCAGCTGGCCGAGGGCCTGACCGGGGTCGACATGCTGCTGGTGGACCGCGACGGGGCGCCGCACGCCGAGCGCGAGGTGGTGATGTGGAATCCGCCGCTGGTTGACGAGGCGCTGGGCAAGCGCGCCTCGGCCCTGTCCGAGGCGGCGAAGCTGCTCGCCGGCCTCGTGGAGAGGGAGGTGCGCACGATCTGCTTCCTCAAGTCGCGCCGGGGCGTGGAGCTGATCCAGCGCTTCGCGCGACTCCGCCTCGAGGACGCGGGGCGGCCCGATCTCGCCGAGCGGATCGCCCCCTACCGGGCCGGTTACACCCCCACCCAGCGGCGCGAGATCGAGCGCCGGCTGGCCGAGGGGGAGCTGCTGGCTGTCGTGGCCACCGACGCGCTCGAGCTCGGCATCGACGTCGGCGACCTCGACGCGGCCGTGTGCGTGACGTTCCCGGGAACGGTCGCGTCGCTGCGCCAGATGTGGGGGCGGGCCGGGCGGCGCGAGACCGGCCTGGCCATGTACGTGGCGGGCGAGGACGCGCTCGACCAGTTCTTCTGCCGCCATCCGGACGAGTTCCTGGACCGGCCGGTGGAGTCGGCGATCCTCGACCACGAATCCGAGCAGATCCATCGCGGCCACCTCGCCGCCGCCGCCTACGAGATGCCGCTGACCGCGGCCGACGCGGACACGCTCGGCCCGCGCTGGGAGGCCTACGCCGAGCGCCT
>JBOGXT010000507.1:0-2738 GCA_050694635.1 Thermoleophilaceae bacterium | reverse complement strand
CGCCACCCAGGTCCCGCTCGTCGTCCTCACCTCGAACAACGTGCGGGAGTTGTCCGAGGGCCTCAAGCGCCGCTGTCTGTATCTGTACATCGACTATCCGACCATCGAACGCGAGAAGGCAATCGTGCTTCGGCGCGTCCCCGAGATCGGCGAGACGCTGGCCGACCAGGTAGCGAAGCTCGTGTCTGGAATTCGGAGGCTCGAGCTGAAGAAAGCGCCCTCCATCGCGGAGACGCTCGACTGGGCGCGCACCTTGCTGGCGCTCAGCATCACATCGCTAGACGACGAGACCGTCGGTCGCACGCTGCCGGTTCTGCTCAAGTTCAATACCGACATCTCCAAGGCGCTCGAGCACCTCGGCATCAAGCAATAACGATGCTGGACCGGCTACTCGAGTTCACCGAGGCACTTCGCACCGCCGGCGTGCCGGTTGCAGTCAGCGAGAACCTCGACGCGCTTCGAGCCCTCCCCCTCGTGCCGGCGACCGAGCGCGCCGCGCTCAAGGCAGCGCTGGCAACCACGCTGATCAAGAGCGAATCGCACCGCGGCGCGTTCGACATCCTCTTCGACCTCTACTTTCCTCCGACGCTCACGGCTCTCCGCCGGCCCGAGGCGGGGCGCGACGATCCCGATGGGCCCGACCGCTTCATCGATCAGTTGGTAGAAGGGCTAGGGGGCGACGCTGCCGTGGGCGAGGTCGCAGGACGCGCGGTCGAGTTGTTCGGGCGAGTGGAGAACGCTCCGTCGGGCAATCTCTTCTTCGAATACCCGGTGTTCCGAGCGGTCGACCTCGAGATCGTCTTAGCGCGGCTCATGGAGACGGCCGACGCTGACTCGGACCTGCAGCGTCGTTTCGCGCGCGACCGGTTCGAGGCGCGCGTCGAGGCCTTCCGGCGGGCGGTCCAACAGGAGGTTCGTCGCCGGGTCGCTGAACGCCGGGGTCCTCAGGCGGTCGCCGGCTACGCCGTCAGACCGCTGCCCGAGGACCTACCCATCAACACGGCGATGTCCGACGAGCTCGATGATCTCCGCAGAGCCGTCAAGCCACTCGCGCGCAAGCTGGCTACCCGGCTCGCGCTGAAGCACCGCCGCGCCCAGCGTGGGCGTCTCGACGTGCGCGCCACGGTCCGGCACTCATTGTCAACGGGCGGCGTGCCGTTCGAAACGCGCTACCGGCACCGGGCGCCGCATCGCCCCGAGCTGTTTGTGTTGTGTGACGTCTCCGACTCGGTCGCGCGCTTCGCGCGCTTCTCGCTGATGCTGGTCCACTCGCTCGCGGCTCAGTTCACGCGCGTCCGGTCGTTCGTGTTCCTAGAAACCGTCGATGAGGTGACGCAGCTCTTCGAGCACGAAGACTTTGCCGTTGCCATCGAACGCATGAGAACCGAGGCGGACGTCGTGCGCGTGGATCCGCACTCGAACTACGGAGCTTCCCTCGCCGGATTTCTCGACCGTTATGGAAACGACGTCACGCCCAAGGCAACCTTGTTGATACTCGGAGACGCGCGCAATAACTTCCGCGCGGCGCGCCTGGGGGTGCTCAAGGAGTTGCAGCATCGCTCGCACCGCGTGTTCTGGCTCAATCCCGAGCCCTTGTCCTATTGGGACAGCGGCGACTCGGTGGCATCCGAATACGCGTCCGCCGTTGACAAGATGGTCGAGGTGCGCACGCTGCGCCAGCTCGAGCATTTCGTGGCACGCGAGCTGTGAGCGGCCACCCGCCGGCCGATCTGCGCGCCGTCGTGTTCGACTGCGACGGCTTGCTGCTCGACACCGAGTCGCGCTGGACGATCGCCGAGACGGCGCTCTTCGAGCGCTACGGAGGTTCGTTCGGTCCCGAGGAGAAACGGATGCTGCTGGGAAGCTCGATGCTCGAGGCGGGCCGTCTGCTCGAGCGAGTGCTCGACGCGCCGGGCCAAGCGGAGCGCCTGGCCGAGGAGTTGCTCGATCTCGCGGTCGCCGAGCTGCCGGGGGCGGAGCCCATGGTCGGAGCCATCGAGCTCGTGAAGGAGCTGAGCGGGGACATGTCCCTCGGCCTGGCGACGAACTCGGTGCGGCGTCTGATCGAACCGGTGCTGGCCGAGACGGGTGCCGCCGAATTGTTCGACGTCGTGATTGCGGGCGACGACGTCGAGCGGGCCAAGCCGGCGCCCGACATCTATCTGGAGATGTGCCGTCGCCTCGGGGTGCGCCCGGATCAAGCCATCGCCCTCGAGGACTCCCCCAACGGCGTGGCCGCGGCCCGCTCCGCGGGCCTGTTCGTGATCGGGGTGTCGTCGCTCGAGGGAGTCACGCTGGAGGCCAACGTGGTGGCGCCCTCGCTGCTCGACGAAGGAGTCCGGAGGGCGCTCGGCCTCTAGTTGTTCGCGGGCCACTCGGACGGCTGCAGGCCAATTAGCCCTCGTCTACCACACCCAATAAGTGGAGCAGCCCCAAAGCCAGGGCGACGAAGAGCATCGCGTCAGCGCCGAACATCGCCCCCTCCTCGTGGGTCCTCATCGAGTCCCTCGGGATCGAGCCGGTCCGAGACCTCGGCATCGGATGTCGCGGCGTCCTCCTTCTTTGCGGCGGGCTCTTCCTCGACAACGTCCATCGAATCGTCCGCGCTCGCGCTCCTGCGCTGCCCCACCGCGGCCGCCAGCATCAGCAAGCCCGCTCCGATCACGAGCAGCGGCCACACCCAGGCCAGCTCGAGATTGGCGAGTGAGGCGTCGGTCAGCAGGAACAGCGCGCCGAAC
>JBOGXT010000506.1:0-3568 GCA_050694635.1 Thermoleophilaceae bacterium | reverse complement strand
GCCCGGGTTGAGGTTCGCGCCGGGGTCCATCCCGTCGAACAGCGCCCGCAGCATCTCCACGCCGGGAGCCGAGATGTCCTCCTCGAGCCAGCGCGCGTGCTCGACGCCGACAGCGTGATGGTGCGACAGCGTGGCGCCCGCGTCCACGAACGCCTGCTGGATCGCCGACTTGACCACGTCGTACTCCTCCAGCTCCTCACGCCGCCCGGAGGGCTTGAACGCGAAGGTGAAGTACAGGCACGCGCCCGAGTGGTACGAGTGCGACAGGTGGCACATGATGTAGCCGGTCACGCCGAGCTCGGCGAAGCTCGTGCGCGCCTCGGCCATCACGAGGTCATACAGGGGCCCGAGCCGGCTCCACGGCGCGGCCGTCTCGGACACGTCGGCCAGCGCCCCGCGGTCGAGCAGGTAGTCGCGTATGTAGGGCGTGTCGAACTTCTTCTGGTCGTACAGCTCGCCTGGACCGCTGCCGATGCAGATGCCGCCGTGGCGCTTGACGATCCGACCGACGAGCTTTCGCTGCGCGGCGACGTGGTCCTTGGTGCCCTCGTAGCCGATGAACGACAGGCACATCGCCTCGAGGTCGTAGCCGCGCCTCCGCTGCAGGAACTCCCGCAGCGCCCTTGACTTGACGCGGTCGAGCGGCGAGTCGCCCCTCTTCGTCGAGAAGGAGAACGCGGTCTCGTAGGAGTCGGACACGCGCGTGACCGACGGCGAGGCCTCGCCCGCGGCGATCTCGCGCATCGCGGCGAGGCCCGCCGGCCAGGTCGGGAAGAGGTAGCCGAGGATCGTTCGGCGCTCCGGCACGCGGTGCACGTGGACGGTCGCCTCGCTGATGATCCCGAGCCTGCCCTCGCTGCCGAGCACCATCTCGCGGACGCTCGGGCCCGTGGAGGTGTGAGGGACCGGCCGCGTGACCAGCATGCCGGCCGGGGTCGCCACGCGCAGCCCGCGGGTGATGTCGGCCACGTCGCCGTACTTGTCTGACTGCATGCCCGACGAGCGCGTCGCGATCCAGCCGCCGAGCGTCGAGTGGGTGAAGCTGTCGGGGAAGTGCCCCAGCGTCCACCCTCGGGCGTTCAGCTGCTGCTCCAGGTGCGGGCCGAAGACGCCGGGCTGCACGCGCGCCAGGCCCGAGTCTGCGTCGATCGCGAGCACCGCGTCCATGCGGCCGAGGTCGACCGAGATGACCGGGCGCGCCTCGGATGCCGGCGCCTCGAGGCTGCCGGAGATGTTCGTGCCGCCGCCGAACGGGATCACGACGGCGTCGGCGTCGACGGCCGCGCTCATTACGGCGCGCACCGCCTCCTCGTCGCCCGGGCGCGCGACCGCGTCGGGGATCCGGCCGATTTCGCCGCCGCGGTGGCGGACGAGGTCGCGGAGGCACTTACCGCGCGCATGCACGACGCGGTCGAGCGCATCCGTCGAGACGTGCTCGGCGCCGACGGCCGCCTCCAGGGCGGCCCGGACCTGAGGCGGCAGCTCCGGCTCGGGAACGTCGAGCGTCTCGAAGTCGACCGGCCGCGACGTGACCCGATCGACGTCGAGGTCGAGATGGCGCTCGAGGAACGGCCCCAGGCCCGGCTTGTCCTCGTGCGTGAACGAGACCCCCTCGTCGCCCCAGCCCCACCATTTCATCCGCTTCATCAACGCGACGATACGAGAACCCGCCGTCCTCTACATTGATCGGCCGTGCTCGATCCACATCATCCGGTGGTCGAGGTGCTCCGCGAGCGGGCGCGGAGCGGCAGCGAGCCGGGCCGGCGCCACGACCCCCATCGCGTCGCGCTCGTCCTCGAGGGCGGGGGCATGCGCGGCGTCGTGTCGGCAGGGATGACCGCGGCCCTGGAGCGCCTCGGCCTCACAGGCTGCTTCGACCTGGTCGTCGGCGCGTCGGCCGGGGCGATCAACGGCGCCGCCCTGATCGCCGGCGTGGCCCGCGAGGGCGCCGCCGCCTACCACGGGCCGCTCGCCTCGCGAAGGTTCGTCAACCCGGCCCGCGCGCTGCGCGGCCGGCCGGTGATCGACGTCAACTACGTGCTCGAGTACGCCTCGGCCGGGCTGGACGCCGGCCGCCACGAGCGCGTGCTGGCGAGTCCGATCGCCCTGCACTGCGTGGCGGTCAGCGTCGAGACGGCCGAGACCGTGACGTTCTCCGGGATGCGCTCGAGGGCCGAGCTCTACGAGGTTGTGCTGGCCTCCAGCCGTATGCCGTGGGCGGGCGGGCCTCCGGTCGAGATCGCCGGGCGGCGGTACGTCGACGGCGGCCTCGGCTCGGCGATCCCCGTCGCCGAGGACCTCGCGGCCGGGGCGACGCACGTGCTCGTGCTGCAGACGCGACCGCACTGCGTGCCGCGCCGGAGCGCCTCGCGGATAGGCGACCGGCTGATCCTGCGCCACCTGCGCGGGCTCAACCCAGCGCTCGCCACGCTCTACCGCGAGCGGGTGGCCTGCTACGAGCGCGTCGTGGAGGACATCGCACGGCGGTCGCTCGACGGGGCGGGTGGGCCGCCCTACGTGCTCGGTCTGAGGCCACCGGCCGGGACGCCCGTGGTCGGGCAGCTCGAGCGGCGCTCCGCGGTTCTGGCCGCCGCGGCCCGGGACGCCGAGCGCCTCGTGGAGCAGGCACTACCCCTCGGCGCCGAGCCCCGCCCGGCGGCCGCGGGCTAACGTCAGGGCCTAGCCGCCCAGCAGCGTCTCGACGCGCTCGGCCTCGCCCTCCGGCGCCGTCACGAGCACCAGCACGCGCCCCGCGTGAAGCGCGTTCACGTCTCGCTCGGCCGTGGCCTCGTCGAGGCCGGCGTCGGTCAGGAGCTTCTTGATCTTGTGGTGGCCGGCCACGCGCGCGTGCTCGACGCCGCCCGGGTAGGTGACGACCTGCTCGCGGTCGGCGTCGGCGAAGCTGCCGCCGCGCTGCTCGCCGCCGGCGAAGTGGCCCCGCTCGTGGCCCTGCGGATGGCTGCCGCCGGCGAACTCCCCGACCGGGGCGTCCGGCGCGGTCGGACCACCGAACTCGCCCATCTGCTCCTCGCGGGTGTCCCGCTGCGGCTCACCCGTGAGCACGCGCACGCCTTCGCCGGGGATTCCCGCGCCGAGCACGGCGTTGACGGCGTCAAGGGCCTCGGCGTGCGAGGTATACGAACGGCACAGAGCAGCCACCGCTCCTCCTTCGTTGTGGTGTGACGACGATACCGTCTCCGGAGCGGCGCGCGGCGTTACTTCCCGAGCGCTTACCTACTCGCTCGCGGGGCTGCGCTCGATGCCTTCGCTGAAGCGACGCTCGACCCGCTCTCGTTACCCGCTCGGCCGCGGGGTATTCCGCCGTCGGTTCACGAGTCCCTCCCGCGTCGCCCACTCGATCGTGCGCCGGAACGTCTCGGCCACGGGCGTGTAGTGCAGGCCCAGCTCGCGCTGCGCCCGCGAGCCGTCGTAGCGGTGGCCGTGCAGGAGCGTGCGCACCATCTCGCGGCAGACCGGCGGCTGGCGGCGGGCCAGCCGGGCCCCGCCCTCCACCACCGCGCCGGCCGCGAGCGCCACGGGCGACGGCAGGATCGGGACGCGACGGCGC
>JBOGXT010000505.1:0-11174 GCA_050694635.1 Thermoleophilaceae bacterium | reverse complement strand
CCCAGCCTGGTGCGCTCGATCGCGTACCAGACCAGGAAGCACGCCGCGAGGGAGAACGCGATGACGAAGAGCCGGTAGGTCGGGTATGCCGCGGTGCCGAGCGCCAGCGAGCCCGCGAGCTCCGCGGGCGCGGGGTACGGCTGCCCCTGCAGGCCGAAGCGGAGTCGCATGCCGTCCTGGATGACCAGCGTGAGCCCGAAGGTGAGCAGGAAGTTGTACAGCGGATCGAGGTGGTACAGGCGGCGGATGAGGAGCCGCTCGAGGACCATGGCGCCCGCGCCGACCGCCAGCGGCGCCAGGAGGAGCGCGGGCCAGAAGCCGATCTGCGTCTGCTGCAGCAGCACGTAGGCGGCGAAGGCGCCGAGCATGTAGAAGGCGCCGTGCGCGAAGTTCACGACACGCAGCACGCCGAAGATGACCGCGAGGCCCAGGGAGAGCAGCGCGTAGAAGCTGCCGTTCACCAGGCCGTTGAAGAGCTGGAGCGTGAGGTATTCCACCCTTGGCTCGGCGAGGGCGAGGGCCCCTGCCCTCGCCCTCTCGATCCTTTCTGGTCTACTTGGCCATGTTGCAGCCGGTCTCGGCGAGCGGCCGCGAGGCCTTCTCCGCGGGGATCGTGCTCACGACCTTGGAGTAGTCGAAGTTCTCCTTGGCCTCGGACTTGGGCTTGACCTGCGCCAGGAGGGCGTCGTGCATGACCCAGTGGTCCTGCGGCCGGATGAAGCCGTTGCGGATGAAGAAGTCATTGAACTTGTGGCCCTCGAGCGCCTTCACGACCGCGTCGGCATCGTCGCTGCCGGCGCGCCGGACGGCCTCGAGGTACTGGAAGGCCGCCGAGTAGTTCCCCGCGTGGGCGAAGGTCGGGCGGATGCTGGTGCGCTTGAGGAACGCGTCGGCGAATGTCCTCGACCTCTCGTCCATGCTCCAGACCCACGGCGTGGTGTAGAGCGTCCCCGCGAAGGCGTCCTGGCCGAGCGCGGTGATGTCGGTGTCGAAGAGCAAGCCGATGGCGAGTTTGATGTCCTTGTCCCGGAGCTTGAACTCGTTGTACTGCTTCACGACGTTCACCAGGTCGCCGCCGGCCTGCATGGCGCCGAGGATCTGCGGCTTGAGCGAGCTGGCCTTGAGCAGAAGCGACGAGAAGTCGCCGGTCTGGTTCGGGAACGGCGAGCCATCGGACTGGATCACCGTGCCGCCCGCGGCGATGACCGCTTGACGGAAGGACTTCTCCATGTCCTGCCCGAACGCGTAGTTCGGGTAGATGATGTACCAGCTCTTGCCGCCCTGATCGACCACCGCGGTGCCGGTGCCGACCGCGAGCATGTAGGTGTCGTAGGCGTAGTGGAAGGTGTAGCGGTTGCACTGGGACCCGGTGAGCTCGGTGGTCGCCGCGGTGACGTTGATGTAGACGCGCTTCTGTTCGTTGGCCACCTTGGCGATGGCGAGCGCCGCCGACGAGGTCGGCACGTCGAGGATCAGGTCCCCGGCGTTGCGCTCGTAGAACTCCTGGGCCTTGGCGCTGGCCAGGTCGGGCTTGTTCTGGTGGTCGGCGGTGAGCACCTCGATCGGGCCGCCCAGGGCGTTCTCGCCGTACTTTTTCTTGAAGTCCTCGATCGCCATCTTGACCGCCTCGACGCTGTTCTTGCCGGAGAGGTCGGCGTAGACGGCGGACTGGTCGTTGATGACCGAGATGACGATCTTGCCGTCGGTGAGCTTGACCGCGGTGCCGCCGGCGCCGGGATCGACGCCACCGCCGCAGCTCGCCGCGACGAGCAGCACGAGCATCGAGATCGCGAGCGCGCGACGCATCATTGCTGTCCTCCTTCTTGTTGGGACGCTGGCTAGACGCCGAGATGACGCAGCAGCTCTGCCTCGCGGGCGATCACCTCCCGGTTGTCGAGCGTCTCGACGATCTCTCCCTGTGCCAGGAGGTAGTGGCGATCGGCCACCGTCGTGGCGAAGCGCAGGTTCTGCTCGACCAGCAGCACCGCAATACCGTCCGCCTTGGCCTGCTGGAGCATCGTGGCGATGCGCTCCACCAGCACCGGCGCCAGGCCCTCGGTCGGCTCGTCCAGGAGCAGCACCCGCGCGCCCATTCGCAGCACGCGCGCGATGCTCAACATCTGTTGCTCGCCCCCCGAGAGCTTCGCGGCCGAGTGCCGTCGCCGCTCGCGCAGGACCGGGAAGGTGTCGTAGATCCGGGTCAGGGGCCAAGCGGTCGGCCCGACCTGCGGTGGGAGCAGCAAGTGCTCCTCGACACTGAGCCGCACGTAGATGCCGCGGTCGTCCGGGACGTAGCCGAGCCCGGCCCGTGCGCGTTGGTCCGCCGAGCGGCGCGACAGGTCGCTGCCGCCCAGGCGCACCTCGCCGCGGGCGTGCGGATGCAGGCCCATCACGCTTCGAAGGAGCGTGGTCTTGCCGGCCCCGTTCCGGCCGACCAGCGTGACGACCTCGCCCGCGCCGACGCTGGCGCTGACCTCGCGCAGCGCCCGCGCTTCGCCGTACCACGCCGACAGCGCGGTGATCTCAAGCATGCGACTGCCCGAGATACGCGGTGATGACGGCGGGGTCCTCGCGCACCGCGGCGTAGCTGCCCTCGGCGATGACGCGTCCCTGCTGCAGCACCACGACGTGCTCCGCCAGCTCCGCGACCACCCCCATGTTGTGCTCGACCAGGAGGACGGTCCGCCCGGTTCGCACGCGGCGGATCAGCGCGATGGTCCGCTGCACGTCCTCCAGGCCCATCCCCGCTGTCGGCTCGTCGAGCAGCAGCAGGCGCGGCTCCAGCGCGAGCGCGAGGGCCAGCTCCAGGGCCCGCTTCTGCCCGTAGGGCAGGCTGCCGGCGGGACGGTCGGCGAGGGCGGCGAGGCCGACCTCGTCGAGCAGCTCCGCGACGCGCACGTCGAAACGGCGCAGCGCGCGCTCGCCGCGCCAGAAGCCGAAGCCCTGCCCGGCGGCGGCCTGGAGCGCCAGTGCCACATGCTCCCGGACCGTGAGCTGCTCGAAGAGGCTGGTGATCTGGAAGGACCTGGCGACGCCGCGGCGGGCGATGTGCTCCGGAGGCAGGCCCGTGGCGTCCTCGCCGAAGAGCGCGACGTGGCCGGCCGTCGGTCGGAGGAAGCCGGTCAGGAGGTTGAACAGGCTGGTCTTGCCGGCACCGTTCGGGCCGACGAGCGCATGGACGCGCCCCTCCTCCAGCCGCAGGTCCACTCCGTCCACCGCGCGGAAGCCCGAGAAGTCCTTGACCAGCTCGCGTGTCTCGATGGCGTACACGCTCAGCGTCCGCCGCTCGTCAGGGCCGCCGTCCGGAGGCGCATCAGATGCGTGCCTCCCGATCGGCCCAGTAGGGCTCGCGCAGCACGCGTTTGAGCGTCTTGCCGGCCGCGCTGCGGGGGAAGTCCTCCACGATCACGACCGCGTGGACCTGCTGGTAGCGCGCCTCGACGCGCCGGTTGATCCAGTCGCGAAGCTCCTCGCCGGAGACGCTCCCCGGCTCGCGCAGGATCACCGCGGCCAGCGGTGTCTCCCCCCACTTCTCGCTGGGAATGCCGAAGACCGCGGTCTCGCGCACCGCCGGGTGCTGCACGACGATCTCTTCGATGTCGCGTGGGTACACGTTGACGCCGCCCGAGATGAGCATGTCCTTCTTGCGGTCCACCAGGTAGAGGAAGCCGTCCTCATCCACGTAGCCCATGTCGCCGCTGTGGAGCCAGCCGTCGGCGATGGCTTCGCGCGTGGCCTCGGGGCGCTTGTAGTAGCCGCTCATGAGCACCGGTGACCGACCGATGATCTCCCCGACCTTTCCGGGGGGAACGTCCGCGCCCTGCTCGTCGACGATGCGCATCTCGAAGAACGGCGGTGGCACGCCGACCGAGCTGGGCTTGGCCCGGTACTGCGTCCTATCGAGGATCGTCATGAAGCCCTCGGTCAGCCCGTACAGCTCGTGGAACACGCCCGGCAGCCGCCGCTCCAGCTCCTCGCGGTGCTCCCTGTGGAACGGCGCGCCCACCGAGCCGAGCATCTGGAGCGACCGGAGGCGCTCCGCGGAGAAGCCGGGCGCCGCGAGCAGCGCGATGATCTGCGCCGGCACCATGAACATGTGGGTCACGCGCTCCCGTTCGATCGTGTCGATCACATGAGCGGGGTCGAAGTGCTGGTGCAGGACGAAGGTGGCGCCGAGCACGAACGCCGGCATGAGGGTCAGGAAAGCGCCGTTGAAGCAGAGCGAGCCGGCATGGAGCACGACGCTCTCTGGCGTCATCCGCCAGGCCGCGCCGAAGAGGAGCCCGTAGAGCGCGCGGACCCGCTGCGAGAGGACGATGCCTTTGGGCAGGCCGGTGGTGCCGCTGCTGTAGATGATGTTGTACGGGTCGTCGGCGGCGATGCGCGGGTCCGCTGGCTCGGCGTCGCTCGCGCCCGCCACCAGCTCGTCATAGGAGCTCCATCCCGCCGCCGCGCCGCCGGTGCAGACGTAGCGGTCGGCCGAGATCTCCGGGAGGCTCGCCCGCACCTCGTCCACATGGCTCGCCAGGGCCCTCTCGGCCACGAGAAGCGACACCTCGCCATCGCGCAGGAGCGTCGACAGCCCCTTCCCGCGCAGCAGCGGACTGAGCGGCACGACCACCATCCCGGTCCTTGCTCCGGCCCAGTAGACGTCCAGGATCTCGAGCGAATTGGACAGCATCGTCGCGACCTTGTCGCCCTTGCCCAGGCCCAGTCCGCGCGTCGCATTCGCGAGCCGGGCGACGCGCCGGTCGAACTCTCGATAGCTGAGGCGCTGGTCCTCGAAGATCACCGCCGGATGCTCGGCGCGGTGCCGCGCGTGCCCCGCGAGCACCTTGCTGATGTCCACCGCTCTCCCCCTCAGGCCGGGCCAGGAGAGGCGTTCGGCCGCCGACCCCCGGGCCAAACCTGAATCCTGCTTCAGTTATCAGGTCTGGGGGCCGACTGTATGGACCGGCCTCCCTGTGTCAAGGGGCGCGGCTGGGCCGGGGTGACCGATCTCAGCCGCCGCCGCCGGCGGGCTCGCGGGGGTCCCGACCTTCGGCCGCCGCCGGCCGCTCGCTCGTGCGCCCGATCCATGCCCAGAGCACCGCCGAGAAGCGCTCGGGCGCTTCGAGCATCGGGCCGTGGCCGACGCCGTCCATGGTCACGAGGTCGCAGCCGAGCGCCGAGGCGACGCGCTGGGCGTTCGCCCCCCCGGTGAACGCGTCGAGCGCGCCGGTGATGACCACGCGCGGGACCGCGATCTCCCGCAGGCGGTCCCCCGGCCGCCACTCCAGCAGCGCGGGCACGTTCGCGAGCGCGGCCTCGAGACGCTGCTCGCTGCCTTCCCGGATCAGCCGTTCCCAGCGCTCATCGTCGGGCGCGCCGGGGACGATCGCCCGCAGGGCCCTGGCCAGGAAGAGGGTGTCCTCCTTGAGCAGGCGTTGGCGCTCCGGGACCGCGTAGGCGTCCGGCATGCCGTCGATCCACGCCGGGGAGACCAGCACGAGCGACGACGGGCGCTCCGACCAGGTCAGCGCGAACTCGAGCGCGACGGCGCTCCCGAGCGAGTGCCCGACGAGGTCGAAGCGATGAAGGGCGAGCGCGTCGGCGAAGCTCCGCAGGTCGGCCGCGAGCGAGGCGATCCGGTAGTCGCTGTCCGGCCCGCTCGTACGCCCGCGTCCGCGCAGGTCGGGCGCGAGCGCGCGGACCTTGGGCGGGACCGTGGCGAGCACCGGCTCCCACCACGAGCTCGTGGCCCAGTTCCCGTGCAGGAGCACGACGGGCGTGCCGCTCCCGGCCTCGAGGTAATGGATGTCGAGGTCGTCCGCTCGGACGATCGGCACCCTACAGCGGCGTCGGCCGTGGCCGAGCGAGGTCGCGGGGACGCCGGCGCGTGCTCACGTACCGAGCACCAGGCCGCCGTCCACGCGGAGCACGGCGCCATTCACGAAGGAGGCGTCCTCCGACGCCAGGAAGAGGTAGGCGAGCGCGACGTCGCGTGGCTCGCCCATCCGCCGCAGCGGCGTCCGCTCGACCACTCCGCTGAGGACATGCTCGGGCATGGAGCGCACCATGTCGGTCCGGATGAACCCCGGGACCACCGCGTTGACGGTGATCCCCTTGGGGCCGAGTTCGCGCGACCACACTCGGGTCATGCCGATGACCCCGGCCTTGCTGGCGGCGTAGTTGGTCTGGCCGAAGTTCCCATAGAGGGCGACCACCGAGGCCGCGTTCAGGATCCGGCCGTAACCCTGGCGCACCATGACCGGCGCCACCGCCTGGGTGCAGGTGAAGACCGCCTTCAGGTTCACCGCGAGCACGTCGGCGAAATCGGCCTCGCTCATCTCGCCGATCAGCTCGCCGTCCCTGACCTTCACCAGCTGCGCGTCACGCACGATGCCGGCGTTGTTCACGAGCACGTCGACCCGGCCGTGCTCGGCGAGGAGCTCGGCGACGGCGGAGCGGACCTCCGCGGCGTCCGTCACGTCCACCCGCCGGCAGGCGATGCCTGGATCGTGCGGCCCCTCCGCGACGTCCCAGATCATCACCGTCGCGCCTTCGCGGGTGAAGGTCCGTGCCGTTTCCGCGCCGATGCCCTTCGCGCCCCCGGTGACGATGGCCACGCGGTCCTTCAGCTTCATGTCCCGAGATATGCCTCCTTCACGTGTGGATCCGCGAGCAGCTCGTCGCCGCGGCCCTCCAGCACGACCCGGCCGAGCTCGATGACGTAGCCGCGCTGCGCCAGGCGCAGCGAGAGCGGCACGTTCTGCTCGACGAGCAGGACGGTGACGCCCTCGTCGTGGATCTCCCGCAACGCCCTGAACACGGCCTGCACCAGCACCGGCGCGAGCCCTGCCGATGGCTCGTCCACCAGCAGCAATCGGGGCCGCGCCATCAGCGCCCGCCCGATCGCGACCTGCTGCTGCTCGCCCCCGCTCATCGTCCCGGCGTCCTGGTCGAGCCGCTCGCGCACTCGCGGGAAGACCGTGCACACCCGTTCGAGCGAGTCGTGGCGCCGCGCCCAGGCCTCGGGGCCGGCCATCGCGCCCAGCTCGAGGTTCTCCCGCACGCTCATCTCGGGGAACAGCTGCCGGCCCTCGGCCACCTGCGCGACGCCGAGGCGGACGATCTCGTGCGGCCGCAGCCCCACCAGCTCGCGTCCGTCGAAGCGGACGCTGCCCGAGCGTGGCGGCACGACCCCGGCGATGGCCCGCAGCAGCGTGGTCTTGCCGGCGGCGTTGGCGCCGACCAGCGCGACCGACTCGCGCTCCCCGACCTCGAATGACACCCCGTGCAGGACCGTCACCGCGCCGTACCCGGCGACGAGGTCGCGCACCTCCAACAGGGCGCTCACCGGCGTACCGTGCGCCCGCCTCGGCCGCGAGGCAGCGCGTTCACGAGGCCTGCTCGTCGCCGAGGTAGGCGGCGATCACCTTGGGGTCGGCCGCGACCGATGCGTACGTCCCCTCGGCCAGCTTCTTCCCGTAGTCCATCACCACCACGTGATCGGAGAGGTCCCGGACGGTGGACATGACGTGCTCGATCAGCAGCAGGGTCACGCCCTCGGCGCGCACGCGGTGGAGGAGGGCGACGGCCTCTCGCTCCTCGACCGGGGTCAGGCCCTCCATCACCTCGTCGAGCATGAGCAGCGCGGGCTCCGTCGCGAGGGCTCGCGCCAGCTCGAGGCGCTTGCGGTCCGGCACGGTGAGGCTCCCCACCGCCCAGTCCTGCTTGCGGCCGAGGCCGACCAGCTCGCACAGGCGTGCCGCTTCGCTTCGCGCGGTGCGCAGATCAGGTACGCGCTGGTGGCCGAAGAGCGCCCCGACCATCACGTTCTCGATCACCGTGAGGTCTTGGAACGGCTGTACCACCTGGAAGGTCCGCCCCATGCCGGCGCGGCAGCGGCGGTGCGGCTTGACGGCGGTCATGTCACGTCCGCGGAACACCACCCGCCCGCCGTGCGGCGCGAGGAGACCGCTGATCAGGTTGAAGGTGGTCGTCTTGCCGGCGCCGTTCGGTCCGATGATCGCGACCGTCGTGCCCTCTTCGACCGAGAACGAGAGGCCGTCCACCGCCGCGAGCCCGCGGAAGCGACGGATCAGGCCGTCTACCTCGAGGAGCGCCACACCAGACTTCCGATCCGCGCCAGGACGCCGGGGCGACCGACCGTGCGCCCGAGCAGCCCGAGCACGCCGCGGGGCATGAACAGCACGGCGAAGACGATCACCGCTCCGTAGACCACCTGGTATCCCTCTTTCCATGGCGGGGTCACCCGCAGGTACTCCTCGAAGGAGCGAAGGACCAGCGTGCCGAGGACCGGACCGGCGGTGGTGTAGATGCCGCCGAAGATCGGGAACACCAGCGCGGCCACCGAGCGGCTCACGTCGAATGCGTCGTGCGGGTCGGTGTGCGTGATGAATGGCATGTAGAAGGCGCCTGCGAGGGTGGCCAGCATCGCGGAAGCCGTGAACAGCAGGACCTTGGTGCGTACGACGTTCACGCCCATGACCGCGGCGATGGCCTCGTTGGCCCGGATCGCGCTCACCGCGTAGTGGACCGGCGTGTACCGGACGGCCAGCGACAGCGCCAGCGCGAGGACGAAGACCGCCCCGACCAGGTAGTAGCTGGCGACCCGGTCGCCGCCGAACAGCGGCGGCATGGAGATGCCGACCGGACCGCCGGTCACATCCGGCACCTGCAGGGCCAGCGTCCGCAGGACCTCGGCGAAGGCGAGCGTGGCGATCGCGAAGTAGATTCCGTGCAGCCGCAGGGTCACCACGCCGAGCCCGAGCGCGACCGCGGCGCCGACCGTTCCCGCGAGGACCAGGGCGAGCAGCGGATGAAGCGCCAGATACTTGTGACCGAGGGCGACCGCGTACGCGCCGATCCCGAAGAAGGCCGCGTGCGCGAGCGAGAGCTGGCCCGTGCGCGCGACGATGTCCCACGACAGTGCGAGCGCCACGAACATGAGCATCACGTTCGCCAGGAGCATCAGGTAGCGGTCCTGGCCGAGGCCGCTCTGCGGGAGCGCCGCCGCGACGACCAGGAACAGGCCCCAGCCTACGAGCTCGCGCCTCATCTGGCGGTGCGCCCGATGCCGCCCGGCCGGAGCAGCAGCACGAGGAAGATGATCAGGAAGAAGAGGCCGTCGCGCAGCGCCGCACCGTTCGGTACGTACTGCGAGACCAGCTGCTCGGCGACGCCCAGGAGCAGACTGGCCCACACGACGCCGAAGAGGTTGCCGAGGCCGGCGAGCACGACGATCGAGAACGCCTTGAGGATCGTGGCCAGTCCGAGGAACGGGCTCACCTGCGTCTGGAACACGAGCGTCACGCCCGCCGCGGCGGCCAGCGCCAGCGAGAGTCCGAAGGCGATCTCGTACACGCGGTCCACGTTGATGCCCACGACCAGGGCGCCGAGGCGGTTCTGCGCCACGGCTCGCATCTGCGTCCCGAAGGGTGTGCGCGCCAGCAGCAGGTACACCGCGGCGACGAGACCCATCGAGACTGCGAACGAGGCGATCCGCGCGTAGGTCAGGCTGACCGTCCCGAGTGGCAGCTGGAGGAGCTCGAACCGCCAGCCGAGGTTCGCGTCGAGGGCCTGCGGCGAGAACAGGATGACGGCGAGGTTCTGGACCAGGATCGCCAGGCCGAAGGTGAGGAGCATCTGGTCCAGCTCGGGCCGCGAGAGGAGCGGCCGCAGGGTCAGGCGGAACACGCCGCGGCCGACCAGGAAGAGGGCGATGCCGCTCGCGGGTATGCCCAGCAGGAGCACCAGCGGGCTCACCTGGGGGCCGAGCCCGAGCGGTCCGGAGAGGGCGAGGTAGGTCCAGAAGCCGATGTAGGCTCCGAGCATCACGAACTCGCCATGCGCGAAGTTCACGACGCCGATCACGCCGAGCGAGATGGCAAGGCCCAGCGAGGTCAAGGCGTAGAGCCCGGAGCGAAGGACACCGAAGAGCAGCGTCTGGGGCAGCGCTTCCATCTCACCTCGAGCCGGAGGGGGCGCCCTGCGGCGCCCCCTCCGACGGATCTATTTGAGCTTGGCGGTCGCGAGGTCCGCGGGGAAGACGATCTGCTGCTTGCCGGCCTGCCACTGGAAGCTCACCAGGCTGGTGAACCCCTGGTGCTTGATGGTCTGGCTGGGCGTGAACTTGAGCGTCGGGCCGATCGGCGACTCGTAGCTGGTCTCTTCCATCGCCTTGATCCAGGCGGCCTTGTTGCCCGGGCCGGACTTGCGCAGCGCGTCGGCCACGGTGACGAGGTTGGTGTAGGCGAGCGCCGACCAGTAGCTGAGCGGCAGCTTGCTGTACTTCTTCTGGAAGTCGGCGACGAACTTCTTGGAGGCCGGGGCCGGGATGTCGGTGGTCCACAGGGTGAGGCCGGCCACGCCTTCGGCGACGGGCGACTCACCGAACTTCGGCGGGAACGACGGCGGCGAGGCGTAGGTGATCTTGGGCTGCCAACCGACCTCGCGCATCTGCGTCAGCATCGGGATCATGTCGCCGGCGAAGGGGATCACGACGAACCCGTCGGCGCCGCTGGCCTTGAGGCGGTTGAGCATGGCGGTGAAGTCGGTGGTCCCGCTCTTGAAGGCCTCGGTGGCCACGACCTCCTGGCCCTGCTGGGGCAGCGCGTCCTTGAAGCCCTTGGCCCCGCCGGTGCCGAAGAGGCCGTCTTCGTGCGCGATCGCCCACCTCTTGTAGGGGGTCGACTTCAGGAACGCCAGAGCCGAGGCGGCGTTCTGGTATTCCCACGGGTGGTAGTGGAAGAACCACTCCTGTCCTTCGAACCCCTTTTCGACGCTGGTCGCCGCGGCCCCGGTCCAGGCCATCGGCACCGCGGCCTTCTTCGCCGGCTCGATCAGCGCGGCGGTGATCGTGCTGGCCAGGCCGCCCATCATCACTTCGACCTTCTCGTTGTTGACGAGCTTCTCGAACGAGCCGACGGCGGTGGCGGGATCGTTCTTGTCGTCCTCGTAGATGACCTCGACGGGCGCGCCCTTTATGCCGCCCGCGGCGTTGATCTGCTCGCGCGCGAGCTCGTAGCCCTCCCTCATGTCCTGGCCGGTCGCGGCCGAGGGACCCGTGAGCGGCAGCAGCGCACCGAGCTTGATCGGCTTGGCTGCCGCGGCGGGTGTGGCGGTGGCGGCCTGCGTCGCCGGTGAGGCCGGCGCCGGCTGCGCGCCGC
>JBOGXT010000504.1:0-2251 GCA_050694635.1 Thermoleophilaceae bacterium | reverse complement strand
GCTCGGGGCTGAGCCGCCGGGCCAGGTGGGGAGCGGCGGCGGCGAGCCGCAGCACGTCGCGCGCCGCGTGGCCGTAGCGGGCGGTCAGGTGCGCGCGGGTGTCGTCCTCCACACCGGGCAGGTCGGGCAGGTCGGCGGGATCCTCGGGCTGCCCGATCGGGATCTCCTCGGTGCGGCAGGGCGCCTCGCGCCCCTCGCGCTCGACGATCCGGTCGACCGCCAGCTTGGCCATGCGGCGCCAGGTGGTGAGCTTGCCGCCGGTGATCGTGACCAGGCCGGAGCTCGTCTCGTAGAGCTCCGCCCGGCGCGAGATGTCGACCGACTTCTTCGGGTCCCCTGTCGAGATCAGCGGCCGCACGCCCGCGTATGCGGCGGTGAGGTCGGCGGGGGCGAGCTCCGTGCCGAAGTACCCGTTCACCCCCTCCAGCAGGTAGGCGACGTCCTCGTCCGAGGCGGGCACGTGCTCCAGCGAGCCCTGGTAGTCGTTGTCGGTCGTGCCCACCAGCGTGCGGCCAAGCCACGGCAGCACGAAGATCGTCCGCCCGCCGGCCGCGGGCGCGATCACGCCGGCGTCCACCGGCAACAGCTCGCGCGGGATCGTGAGGTGGGTGCCGCGGCTGGGCCGGATGCGCGGCACCTCCTCCTCGCTGTAGAGCTCGTCGGGCCGCAGCCGGTCCGCCCACACGCCGGTGGCGTTGACCACGCTCGCCGCGGCGACCTCGAACTCGCCGCCTCCCTCGGCGTCGCGCACGAGCACGCCGGCGGCGCGGCCGCCTCGCTCGACGAGCCCGGTGACCTCGCACCGGTTGGCGAGCACCGCGCCGAAGCGCTCCGCCTCGCCCAGCACGCTCAGCACCAGGCGCACGTCGTCGGTCTGGCAGTCGTAGAAGAGGTACGCGGCGCTGGGGTCGCGTCCCGCCAGGGCCGGCGCCATCTCGACCGTCTCCGCGCCGTCGACGATCCGGTGCCGCGCCGGGCTCCACTCCTCCTGGTCGTCGCGGCCGCGGCGCCACGCCATGACGTCGTACATGTTGAGGCCGACCCCGGTGAGCCGGTCGGGGCGCTTGCCCTCGAAGCTGGCCACCAGCAGCGGCAGCGGCGTGACCAGATGCGGCGCCAGCTTGACCAGCAGCGAGCGCTCGAGCAGGGCCTCGCGCACCAGGCCGAGGTCGAAGTTCTGGAGGTACCGCAGGCCGCCGTGGATCAGCTTGGAGGAGCGGCTCGAGGTGCCGGCGGCATAGTCCGCCTTCTCGAGCAGGGCGACGCTGTAGCCGCGCGAGGCGGCGTCGAGCGCCACGCCGGCGCCCGTGATCCCGCCGCCCACCACGACAAGGTCGAAGGAGTCGCGTTCGAGAGCGGCCAGCGCGTCCGCGCGCGGGATCATCCGCTTGGAGGTTAGGTGGTCGCCAGCGCCTCGCGTGTCGGTGCGGTTACGCGTACCGAGGCGTCGCCGTCCTCGATCGTCACCGTCACCAGCGCCCTGCCGGCCTGCACAGCGAGGCGGCGGGCCTCCGCCAGCGCGGCGGCGGCTTCCCCGGCAGGCACGCCGCAGGCGTCCAGAAAGCGCTCCGGCGCCGCCGCCCCGACGTCGTCGAGGTCGAGCTCGAGCTCCTCGATGCGCGGGCCGATGGCCTCGGGGCCCGCGACCGCGCGCACGAGGCAGGCGGTCATGTCGTCCGGCGTGGCGTCGGCCCGCTCGATGACGCGGTCCAGCAGCGCCGCGGCGGAGTCGAGCGGCCCGAACTCGGCGACGACGCCGGCGAGCCAGTCGCGCCCGAGCTGGGAGTCGCCGCTCCGTGCCTCGAGGAGCCCGTCTGTGAAGAAACAGGCGGCCGAGCCGCGCGGCAGCGCCACCGTGGTCTGGCGAAGGCCGGTGCGGAGCCCGACGCCGATCGGGGGGGCCGACGCCACGGTAAGCGGCTCGTGGGCGCCGGGCCCGACCAGGATGGGCGGGGGGTGACCGGCCGATGCGTACGTGAGCGCGCCGGAGGAGGGTTCGTGGATCGCCGCCATGGCGGTGGTAAAGCCTCCGCTGGAGTCGAGGCCCACCGCTCGGCCGGCGGACTCGAGCGCGGCCCGCGGCGACAGCCCGGCCTCGAGGTGGCCGTGCAGCGTCGGGCGCAGCGCGCTGGTGCGCTCGAGCGCCTCGCGCCCGTGGCCCGAGACGTCCCCGACGAAGAGCCCGACGCGCCCGTCCGGCAGATCGAACACGTCGTAGAAGTCTCCGCCGGCCGCGGGACCGGCGGCGGGG
>JBOGXT010000503.1:0-2798 GCA_050694635.1 Thermoleophilaceae bacterium | reverse complement strand
GCCCGCGAGAGCCAGGTGGCCGGCCTGGCCGCCCAGGGGATGTCGAACCGCGAGATCGCCGAGTCGCTGTTCGTGACGGTCAAGACCGTCGAGTGGCACCTCAAGCACGCCTACCGAAAGCTCGGCGTGAGCTCGCGGCGCGAGCTGGTCTCCGCGCTCGTCACCGACTAGTAAACGCTCCCGTAAGTTCGGCCGGTTTCGGCGGCGTCGATTCCCGACCGAACTTCCAGTCGCGTGTACTAGCGCATACAGGCCACCGACCAGCCATTACACTTCTCGCTCCTCCGCCCGGCGGATGGGGGCGGAGCAACAACGAGCGGGGATGATGAAGACCGTGACCGTGCGTCTCGATCGCTTCGGGCAGGAAGCCCTAGACGAATACGTGCGAGGAAGCGGCGGGTCGCAGCAGGATGCCGTCGACGTCGCGGTGCGCTACTACCTCGCCGACTCAGGCTCGGGCCGCATGGCGTGGCGCGTCCCGCGGCAGGCCGCGGAAGCGGACCCCGAGGAGGGGCTCGAGCTCGAGCTGGAGCTCGACGGGCAGCTCCAGCGCCAGCTGGAAGCGGAGTCGCGGCGCCAGCGCGTGTCGCCGGACCTGCTTGCGATGCACGCCCTCATGTACTTCCTCGCCGACCTCGACAGCGGCAGGGCAGCCGCCCGCCTCGGCGACGCGATAGATCGCGACGCCGAGGCCAATTGACCGCTGGACGCTAGTCGTCGCTCCTAAGCGACGGCGGTCACGGGCGCGGCATCGAGCTCGCGCAGGGCGGCCTGGAGTGCACCACGTCCACGGTGGTGCAGGCCATGTATGGAGCTTTCGGTCTTGTCGAGCCGCTCGGCGATCTCCGGCGGCGTGAGGCCGGCGACGTGGCGCAGGATCATCACCTGGCGCTGGTCGTCGGGAAGGCCGTCGAGCGCCACGCGCAGGCACTGCAGGCGCTCGAAGCCGACCTGGTCGTCGCCCTCGTCGCTCGTGCGGACCTCCTCGAAGGGGATCTGCCGGCGGGCGCGCATGTGGTCGAGCGCTGCGTTGCGGGCCACCCGGAGGATCCAGGCGCCGAACGGGACCTGCCGCTGCTCGTACTTGCCGATGATCCGCATCAGCTTGGCGAACAGGTTCTGGGCGATGTCCTCGGCCTCGTGGTGGTCGCGGACGATGCTGTTGACGTAGCCGTAGACGTCGTCGGCGTATCGGACGTAGAGGAAGTGGAAGGCGCTCCGGTCGCCTTCCTTGGCGCGTGCGATGGCCCTCTCCAGCAGGCCGTCCTGCTGAGAGGGATCGGTGTCAGCGATGCGAAGGAAGCGGTGGCTCATGTCGGATCCGACCGTAGGACGAGTGAGGCCGCAGCGCGCTAGGGCAGGCACCCCAGTCTTTTCTCGTCCTCTCAGGCGACCGTCAGGAGCCCGCGCGGGGTGACGCCGAACTCGACGTCGGCGTACTCGCCGATGTAATCCCCGTCAACCTGCACCGGGAACGGGCGCTCGTCGATCGCCTCGACGCGGAGCCCGGCCAGCTCGCCGAGCCCCTCCACCTGGCGGTGGCGCAGCACGGTCCGCGCGCGCCCCGAGAGCAGGCGCGGGATCAGCGTAGGCAGCTCGAGCGGCGTGGCGCTGCGCAGCACCGCTCCCGCCAGGGAGCCTGTCTCGAGCCCGGCCGGCTCGGCCACGCGGATCGGGCGGCGGCGGAAGTAGGTGAACGGATCGGAGTTCTGGACGATGACGGTGACCCCCTCCAGCGTCCGGTCGCCGGCGCGCACGCGCACGTGCGGGGGCCTGACCAGGTAGCGCCGGCTGAAGATCGCGACCGCGGCGTACGAGTAGTACCAGGCCCCGAACCGGGCCTTGCGATAGGGGTGGCCGTCTACGCGCTCGACGACCGAGGCGTCCAGGCCCACGCCCGAGGCGAACACGAAGTGGCGACCGTTCATCCGCCCGAGGTCGACCCGGCGCGGCCGGAAGTCGTCGGCCATCCGCAGCAGGTGCTCGGTGGCGTCGACCACGTCGTTCGGGATCCCGAGGGTGCGCGCCCAGACGTTGGTCGAGCCGCCGGGCAGGGCGGTCAGCGGGGTATCCGAGCCCACCAGCCCGTTCGCCGCCTCGTTGACGGTCCCGTCGCCGCCGAAGGCGACCACCACGTCGTAGCCCTCGCGCGCCGCCTCGCGGCAGATCTGCGTGGCGTGATCGCGCTTCTCGGTGTCGATCGCCTCGACCGAGTAGCGCGACTGGAGCGCGTAGACGACCAGGTTGCGCAGGCGGTCGGACACCGTCGTCGCATACGGGTTGACGATCACCAGCATGCGCCGTTTCGGCGTGCGGTCGGGCAGGAGGCGCTCGGCGAGGTCCTCCGCGCGCCCGAGGGCGGTCTCGGGGGTGGCCACCAACAGGAGTAACCCTACTTGCCAGCCGCGCTGCGCAATTTGCGGATTCGCGGGGGCGCGCTTACGCTTGACGCGGACTGGCGCCGTGCCCCCTCGCGTATACACAGACGGCCTTGGCGTGCTTACGCCTGGCCGGGCGATCGAGACCCACATCGCCCTGTTCGAACGCGCCCACGAGCTGGAGCTCGTAGACGCGGCGCTCGAGCGTGCCCGCTCGGGGCATGGCGCGTTCGTGATCATGGACGGTCTGCCCGGCTCTGGCCGGTCTCACATCCTCTCCGTGGCGCGCGAGCGGGCCGCGGGCGCGGGGATGCGCGTGCTGACCGCGTGCGGCCACGAGCCGGAGCCCGACGTGGCCTTCGGCGCGGCGCTCCAGCTCTTCCAGGGGGAGATCGCCCGCGCCGAGCCCGGCGAGCGGAC
>JBOGXT010000502.1:0-2611 GCA_050694635.1 Thermoleophilaceae bacterium | reverse complement strand
GCTCGGGGCTGGGCCTGGCGATCGTGCGCCACGTGGCGGAGGCGCACGGCGGCAGCGTCGCGGCGCGCAACGCCGAGGGTGGCGGCGCCGAGCTGCACCTCACCCTCCCATATGACGGCAAATCCATGATTTGACGGCAGACTGCTACGCTAAGCCCAAGCCATCGAAAGGCCATCATGAGCACGCCGAGCACGAAGTTCACACTCCGCTTTCGGAACCCGCAGACGCACGAGATCCTCGGTCTCGTCGCTGAACGCTACGGCATGTCCATGAACCAGCTCGCGGAGGACATGCTCGAGCGGGAGCTTCAGGCGGCGGCACTGGTGCTGGAACTCGATCTCACCGGGACGCTTGACCTCTTGCGGGGCTACAGCGGCGGCCAGCACCTCGAGCGCGCGACAGAGGAGCTCGCGCAGGCGGAGGGGCACGAGCAGGATCCGCTCAAGGCACGGATGGCGGAGCCGCGGGACGTACATGGGGTGTTCCAGGCCTTCGCCACCTAGTGCCGACGCCTTGGAACGACGATCCTCCAGGCTCTGAGCCGCAGATCGTCGCCAACGCGCGCGAGCTTCTCCGGACGATCAGCACAGAGGCGGACCAACGAACTGTGCCCACCGTGCTGGCGGCGCAGGAGTGGCGCAGGCGGCTACACAAGGGGATCGAGCTTCCGGTGTCGTATTACGCCGGCGAGATCCGGAACGCCGATCCTCGCTATCCCGAGCTCGACGGATACGAGGTACGGGTAGGACCCCTCCAAGGGGTTCCCTCTGCGCTGGTTCCTCAGGAGTTGGCGGCCTTCGAGGCGAGCGCCCAGCAGGCCGTGGCGCGTCTCGACGCGGTGCTCGCCGTGGGCCAGGCTCCGGCGACCAACCCGGACCTGCATGCGGTGCTGACCCTGTGCGCGCTGCTGCATGGCGAGTGGGTGCGCATCCACCCGTTCGCCAACGGGAATGGACGTACCGCGAGGCTCTGGGCGAACTGGGCCGCGCTCCGCTACGCACTGCCTCCGTTCGTGACCCTCAAGCCCCGCCCGCCGGGAAACCCATACGCAATAGCTGCCGCCGCCGGCATGCAAGGGCAGCATCAAGTGGCTGTCGCGGCTTTCGATCAGATGCTGCGGCGCTTCTTAGCAAGCTCCTAGCCCGCGTTCACCCGACTCTCAGCCGGCGCCCCTTGGATGGCGCCATGGCATCGACACGGATTCAGCTCCTGACCCTGCCGATCGCGACGGCGTCGCTGGTGCTGGCGGCCTGCGGCGGGGGCGACCCCACGGCCACCGACGGCGACGACAGGGCCGAGTTCCGCGACGCCGCGCTGCGCTACGCCGAGTGCATGCGCCGGCACGGCGTCGACGTGCCGGATCCGTCGCCGAGCGGGGGCGGAGGCATCCAGCTCACCGCGCCTCGAGGGGTGCCGACGACCCCGCATTCAGGCGCGCGGAGGAGGCCTGCCGCAAGCACATGGAGGACGTGCGTCCGCCGGAGCTGTCGGAGGAGAAGCAAGGGAGTTTCGCGAGCAGGCGCTCAAGCACGCGCGCTGCATGCGCGAGCACGGCATCGACGTGCCCGACCCGACCTTCGGCGACGGCGGCACGGTGCGGATGAGGCTGGAGGGCGGCGTCGACCCGCGCGATCCGGCGTTCCAGGCGGCCCAGAAGGAGTGCGGGAAATTCGGTCCGACGATCGAGGAAGGCTCATGAGCAAGGGCGGCCGCGGGCCCCGCGCCGCCCTGCTCGCCACGTTGGGGCTCGCCGCGGCGGGCATCGCGGCCACGGCGGTGCTCGGCAGCGAGGACGATGGCGACGGACCTGCCGTCAGAAGCGGCGGACGCACGGTGGCCGTGACCCGCCAGACGCTCGTGGAGCGCGAGACGGTGCAGGGAACGCTCGGCTACGCGGGCACGCGAACGGTGCTGAACCGCCTGGCCGGTTCCTCCGCGGACGACTCCGCCTCCGACGACACCCCCTCCAAGAACTCCGGCTCCAGGCCCGACGACTCGCCGTCCGCCGGCTCCGGCACGGTCACCGCCCTCCGGCGGCCTGGTTCGGTCGTGCGCCGCGGCGGCGTCGTATATCGCCTCGCGGCGAGCCCGTCGTCCTCATGTACGGCGCGATCCCCGCCTACCGCGATCTCGAGACCGGTGTCGCGGAGGGCCGCGACGTGCGCCAGCTGGAGGAGAACCTGGCCAGCCTGGGCTTCGACCCGGGCGTCGTGGACGACCGCTTCACCTCCACCACCGCGTCCGCGGTGGCCGACTGGCAGGAGTCCGGCGGCCTGCCCGAGACCGGCCGTGTCGAGCTCGGGCGGGTCGTCTTCATGCCCGGCCCGCGGCGCATCGGCGAGCACAGGACCGCGGCGGGGAGCGTCCTCGCCGCGGGGTCAGAGGTGCTCGACACCAGCTCGACCAGGCGGGTCGTGACCATCGAGCTCGACGCCGCCCTCCAGAGCATCGCGCGCAAGGGCGACGGCGTCGAGGTCATCCTGCCCGACCAGTCGACCGTGCGCGGGCGGATCACGGCGATCGGCCGCGTGGCGCGTGAGAAGGAGGACTCCGGCACCGACCCCGGCACCGACAGGGAGCTCGTGATCGACGTGACCGTCCGGCTCCGCTC
>JBOGXT010000501.1:0-1890 GCA_050694635.1 Thermoleophilaceae bacterium | reverse complement strand
CGCCGGTGCCGCGGTGCTGGCGGTGGGAGCGGCGGTGCGCGCGCTGCCTCCGCTGAGCGGCCGGTTGACCGCCACCTCCTCCCACATCGTGCTCACCGAGCCGGTGCCGGACGTGATCGAGGAGATCGGCTGGACGGGCGGTGAGTGCATCACCGACGGCCGCACGCTCCTGCACTACTTCCGGACCACCCCCGACGGCCGGATCCTGCTGGGCTGGGGCGGCGGCCGGCTGGCCTACGGGAGCCGGCTGGACGGGCGCGTCGAGGTCGACCCCGAGGTGGTCTGCGAGACGCACGCCGCGCTGGTGCGCCTCTTCCCCGCCCTGGCCGGCCGCGGGATCGCCCACGCCTGGGGCGGGCCGATCGACGTCTCGCCGAGTCACATCCCCCAGATCGGCACGCTGCCGGGCGCCCCGGTGCACTACGCGTTCGGGTTCACGGGAAACGGCGTTGGCCCCTCCCAGCTGGCCGGCCGCACGCTCGCCTCGCTGGCTCTAGACCGCCGCGACGAGCACACCCGCCTGCCGATCGTGGACGCCGGCCCCGGCGCGCGCGTGCCGCCGGAGCCGCTCGCGTGGCTGGGAGGCTCGCTGGTCCGCCGCGCGCTGATCCGCCGCGAGCGGGTCGCGGAAAACGGCGGGCGGGCCGACCCGCTGACCCGCGCGATCTGCGCGGCCCCGCGGGCGATGGGCATGCACCTGGGCCGCTGAGGCTGCCGTAATTTTCTCGCCGGTGGCCGGTTGGAGGGGTGATGAGCGGTGCTGCGCATTCCGTCCACGTGCCCTTCCGAACGCCGTGGATGCAAGGTACCTTGGCGCCAGTGGCCGGATTCGCGAGGCGGAGCGGCGGCGCCGACGACGCGGTGCTGGCGCAGCGTGCCGCGGCCGGCGACGGTGACGCCTTCGTGACGCTCTACGAGCGCCACCAGCGCCGCGTCTACAACCTCTGCTACCGCATCCTCGGCTCGCGCGACGACGCCGCCGACGCGACCCAGGAGGCGTTCCTGGGCATCCTCCGCCGGCTGCCCCGGTTCGCCGGCCGCGAGCTGGCCTTCGGCTCGTACGTCCTCACCTCCGCGCGCAACGCGTGCTACGACCAGATCGAGCGCCGCAAGCGGTCGCAGCCGACCGAGGAGATCCCTGAGCCCGCCGACCCGGTCACCGACCCCGAGGACGACCCGGAGCGCAACATGCTGCTCGAGGCCCGCACCGAGGAGATCCGAGCCGCAAACCTGACCCTGCCCGAGCGCCAGCGCGAGGTGCTCGCCCTGCGCGAGCTGGAGGACCCCTCCTACGACGAGATCGCCGAGCTGATGGACATGAACCGCAGCTCGGTCGCACAGCTGATCTCGCGCGCCCGCATCAACCTGCGCGACGCGCTGCGCGGCACCGCGCTCGCCTCCGTCGCCGCGAGCTCGCCGGACTGCGAGCGGGCGCTGCCGCTGATCTCGCTCGAGCAGGACGGTCAGCTCGACGAGGACTCGAACGAGGCGGGCTGGCTCGGCGAGCACCTCATGCGCTGCCACACCTGCCGGCTCGGCCGGGACGCCGTGCAGGAGGCGGGCGTCTCCTACCGCGCCTGGGCGCCGATCGCCGCCGGCCCGCTGCTCTTTCGCGAGACGATGGCCCACGCCGCCGAGCACGTCGGCGCCGACTGGAGCGAGACGATCGCCCGGCACGAGGCGAGGCGAAGCGGCGCCGCCCGCGCTGCGGTCCTGCGCCACCGCCGCCGCAACCTGACGCTGATCGGCGCGATCACCTGTCTGCTCGTGCTCGTGGTGCTGGTGGGGGCGGCCTCCGATGACGAGCCGGTGCGGACGGTGGTGCCGGCGGCCGAGGAAGAGCCCGCCGCAAGCGAGCCGGCCGGCTCCGGCGCCGCGAAGAAGGCGGCC
>JBOGXT010000500.1:0-4039 GCA_050694635.1 Thermoleophilaceae bacterium | reverse complement strand
CATCACGCCCGCGCCCACGGCGGCGCCGATGGCTGCCAGGGCGATCGGCGCGAACGGCGTGGCGCCGACCGCGAGCAGGCCGATCCCGGCGCCCGCCTCGGCGCCGATGATTCCGGCCACGACCTCGCGTCGCGCCCGCCTGCGTGGGTCAGGTCCCTGCATGCAGGAGGCCTTCTACCCGGTTTCGCCACATCCTCTCCGCTGGGAGAGGACCTTCAGACCGCACGGTCGCGCCCACCGACCTCGGGGGCGCGCACCGCCTCGGCTAGGCGCCTCGCTCTAGACGCGCTCCGTCTTCCCGGTGCCGTCGTTCCCGTCGGTCTCCCCGCGGGTGGACGCGCCGGTGTTCGTGCCGCCGTTGTCGGTGTTGCCCTTCGACTCGACTCCGGTGCCCTCGGTGGCCTCGCTCTTGCCGGTGCCGTCGTTCCCGTCGGTCTCACCCTTGGTCGACTTGCCGGTGTCCTGCCCGCCGGCGTCGGTGTTCCCCACGGTGTCGTTGCCGGTTCCGGCGTTGGAGCCGGTGCCGGTGCCGTTGCCGGTGCCGTCGTCACCCGACTTGGACTCGTCGTCGTCACCCCCGCCGGTGTCGTCGTCCTCGTCGTCGTCGTCGTCGCCGGCCGGGGGCGGCTTGACGAAGGCGGCGTTGTCGGGCTGGTCGCTCCCGGCGGGGGCGGCCCAGAACAACGGGACTGCCAGCATCAGCATCAGGACGGCGAGGACCGCCAGCACCTTGCGTGGCATCGAGTATTGGTTCTCGGGGGACGCGCCGTCGCCCGCGAGGGCGACGAACACGTTGGCGGCAGGTTTCATCGGCACTCCTTTGGATCGGTTATCGGCACGAGGAGGCTGTCACGGTACCCGCGCTCCTCTCCGGCCGAACAAGAGCTTACGCGGAAGCTCGGCGACCAGTGGCTCGAGCCGGTCGACCAGGTCGCCCGCCGAGATGCGGTCGGCCGGGCGCTTTGCCAGGCAGCTCGCGACCAGCTCGCGGAGCGGGTCGGGAACGCGGCTGGGCAGCGGCACCGGCTCCTCGGCCAGCTGCGGGAAGCGCACGAGGGGATCGTCGCTGTCGCCCGCCCCCTTCGGGCGCGGGAAGGGGGCCTTGCCGGAGAGGGCGTGGTGCAGGGTGGCGCCCAGGCCCCACACGTCGGCGGCCGGGCCGACCTCGCCGGGGTGCGCGCCCGGATCGCACTGCTCCGGGGGCATATAGGCGTCCGTGCCGACCGGACTCTTCACCCGGCCTGCCCGCTGGATCGAGCGCGCGATGCTGAGGTCGATCACGCGCGGAGGCACGCCCATCACGATGTTGTCCGGCTTGACGTCCAGGTGGACCACCCCGTTCAGCGCCATGTATCGGAGCGCGGCGCCCACGTGGGCCGCCAGCGGCAGCAGCTGCTCGAGCGGGATGGCCCCGCCGCGCCGGATCAGCCTGCGCAGCGTCGGCCCCTCGAGGTGCTCCAGGAGCAGGTGCGGGCGCGGCCCGTCGAGCACGGCGTCGAAGCCGCGCACGATGACCGGATGGGCGAGCCGCTCGAGCAGCTCGGCCTCGTCGCGAAGGTCCTCGCGGACGCGCTCCCGCTCCAGCACATGCGGACGCAGGACCTTCGCCACGCCGAGCGCGTACAGCCCCTCGTCCCAGACGAGGAACACCTCGAAGCGGTGGCCGCCGCCGAGCGGGCGCACGATGCTGCGGCCCGGTACCAGCTCGGCGCCCTCCTCGAACCCCCAGCTGCTCTCGGCCGGATCCGGCTGGGGCGTGGGTGCTGCCGCCAAGATCGCGATTCTCGCAGGCCACGCGGAAAGGGGCGCCATGAGGGCGCCACGGGTGCCGTCGTTGCCGCGGGCTAGCGGAGCTCGACCGCCACGGGCGCCTCGCCCGAGTAGTCGTAGAAGCCGCGGCCCGACTTGCGCCCGTACCAGCCGGCGGAGAGCATCTTTCGCAGCGTCGGCGGGCGAGCGAAGCGGCGCTCGCGGAACTCGTCGAAGAGCACGTCGCAGATCGCGCCGAGCGTGTCGAGCCCGACGAAGTCGGCGAGCGTCAGCGGGCCCATCGGGTGTCCCGCCCCCGCCTTCATCGCCTCGTCGATCTCGTCGATCGTGCCCACCCCCTCCTCGTAGGCGCGGATCGCGTCGAGCATGTACGGCACGAGCAGCCGGTTGACGATGAACCCCGCCTTGTCCTTCGTCGGGATCGCCAGCTTGCCGAGCGAGTGGGCGAAGCGCCTGCCGATCTCGAACGCCTCGTCGGAGGTGGTGACCGAGCGCACCACCTCGACCAGCTTCATCACCTGCGGCGGGTTGAAGAAGTGCAGGCCGAGGAAGCGCTCCGGCCGGCCGGTGACCACGGCCTGGTCGATCACCGCGAGCGACGAGGTGTTGGTCGCGAACACCGCCTCCGGCGTGGCCACCGACTCGACCTCGCGCCACATCTCGCGCTTCACGTCGAGGCCCTCGGTGATCGCCTCGACGATCAGGTCGCTGCCGGCCAGGTCGCGATAGTCGAGCGTTCCCTGGATGCGCCCCCGCGTGGCGTCGGCGGCGTCCTGCTCGAGCTTGCCGCGCTCGACGGCGCGAGCGAGCTGCTTGTCGATCTTCCCGAGCCCACGGTCAAGGGTGCCCTGGTCGATCTCGCGCACAACGACCTCGTAGCCGGCCTGCGCCGTGACCTGGGCGATGCCGTGGCCCATCAGGCCGCAGCCCACCACTCCCACCTTCTCTATCTCCATTAGGGTGGGCAGCCTATATGCGGCTCCTGCTCACAGAGGACCGCGGCGGGGTACGCCACCTGGTCCTCAACCGGCCCGACAAGCGCAACGCGCTGAGCGGCGAGCTGATCAGGGAGCTCGGGGCGGCGATCGAGGACGCGGCGGCGGACGACGCGGTCCGCGTGGTCGTGCTGCGTGGCGAGGGCGCCATGTTCTCGTCCGGCATGGACCTGAACGACCTGCGCGAGCTGTCCGAGGACCCGGCCCGGCTGCGCGCCTACCGGCGGCCGATCCTGGCCTGGTGGAACCTGCTGGAGGAGATGCCGAAGCCGACGATCTGCCAGATCCACGGGGCTGCGCTCGGCGGCGCCTTCGAGCTGGCGCTGGCGTGCGACTTCCGCACGATGGCGGAGGACGCGGTGGCCGGGATCATGGAAGTGCGGGTGGGGCTGCTGCCGGACGTCGGCGGCTGCTCGCGGCTGCCCGCCGTGGTCGGGCTCGGCAACGCCAAGGAGCTGATCATGACCGGCAAGGTCATCGACGGGCGCGAGGCGCACCGGATCGGCTTCGCGAACAGGATCGCCCCGGCGGGGGCGCTGGACGGGGCCACGGACGTGTTCGCTTCCGAACTGCTCGCCTGCGCGCCGAGGGCGGTGGGCCTGGCCAAGCGGGTGATCGACGCGGCAGCCAAGCCGGCGCTCGCGCTGACGCTCGAGCAGGAGGTGGCCGCGCAGGAGACGCTGGCGGCGAGCGAGGACTTCGCCGAGGGCGCGCGGGCGTTCTTCGAGAAGCGCGATCCGGACTTCGCTGGCCGTTAAACGCAACGAGCCCGGATGCCGTGGTCCGGGCCCGTCGCCGATAGCCGAGGCAGGGTCGGGGGAACCCACTATGTGCCGAAAACCGGCCTCGGCGGCTTCAAAAGGGTGATACCCGGTGTGACGGAATCAAACCCTCAAGCGGGCACCTGGCCGCGCGCCAATTTCGCCGCGTATACGAACGCGAGCGCCGCCACGACGCATAGCGCTCCCGACGCCGCCCACGCGGCCGAGTAGCTGAGCTCGGCGGACACCAAGCCGTACGCCGCGGGGCCCGCCGCGGCTCCCACGTAGATGCCGGTCTGTGTGACGCCGGTCGCCGCCCCCGGCGCGTTGCGGTTGAGGTCGACCACGGCCAGGTTGAAGAGGCCCGGCCAGCCCCAGCCCAGCGCGAACGCCACGAAGACGCCGAGCACGAACGGCGCGGTCTCGCCGGTGGCGAGCAGCGCGAAGCCGCCCGAGCCGGCGGCCAGCAGTGCCACTACGGCGCCGAAGCCGTAGTCGCGGCGGCGGTCGGCC
>JBOGXT010000499.1:0-3741 GCA_050694635.1 Thermoleophilaceae bacterium | reverse complement strand
GGCGTCCCCGAGACGCTCGGCCTCGACGTGCCGGACGCGGTCTCGCCGGACGAGGCGGCCGCGGCATCCGCGGCGGGTGAGGAGCACTGGACGGCGAGGCACCCGTTCCGCACCTGCGTCGTATGCGGCCCCGACCGCGCGCCCCACGACGGGCTGCGCGTGTTCCCGGGCAAGCTGCGCGACGGGATGTTCGCCGCCCCGTGGACCCCGGACGAGTCGGTCGTCGACGGCAACGGCGAGGTGCGCCCGGAGTGCGTCTGGGCGGCGCTCGACTGCCCCACGAGCGCGCCCGTGGCGAACTTCGGCGAGGGTCCGCCGATGGTGCTCGCCCGGCTCACCGCGCGGCTGGCGGGATCGGTGCGCGTCGGCGAGCGGCACGCGCTCGTGTCGTGGCCGCTCGCCGTGGAGGGCCGCAAGCGCCACGCCGCCTGTGCGCTGTTCGACTCCGAGGGGCGCCTGCTGTGCGCCTCGCGCGCCCTCTGGATCGAGTTGCGCCAGTAGGCTCCCCGCCCATGGCCATCCACTACCGGACGTGCCCCTTCTGCGAGGCCACCTGCGGCCTCGAGCTCGAGACGGAGGGGAGCGAGGTGGTCTCGGTCAGGGGCGACAAGGAGGACGTCTTCAGCCGCGGTTTCATCTGCCCGAAGGCACACGGGCTCAAGCAGCTGCACGAGGATCCGGACCGACTCACCACCCCGCTCGTTCGCCGCGACGGCGAGCTGGTCGAGGCGACCTGGGACGACGCGTTCGAGGAGATCGACCGGCGCATGTCGCCGCTGCTCGCCGAGCACGGGCGCAACTCGGTGGCCGTGTACCTCGGCAACCCGGTGGCCCACAACATGTCGGGACTCGTGTACGGGCCGGTGTTCCTGCGCGCGCTCCGAAGCCAGAACCTGTACTCGGCGTCCACCGTCGACCAGATGCCCAAGCAGGTCTCGGCAGGCCTGATGTTCGGCACGATCCTCTCGGTCCCGCTGCCCGACGTGGACCGCACCGACCACCTGCTGATCCTCGGCGCCAACCCGCTCGTGTCGAACGGCAGCCTGCTCACCGCCCCCGACATGCGCGGGCGGCTGCGCCGCATCCGCGAGCGCGGGAAGGTCGTGGTGATCGACCCGCGCCGGACCCGCACCGCCGAGGAGGCCGACGAGCACCACTTCATCCGTCCCGGCACCGACGCCATGCTGCTCGGCGCGCTGGCATGCACGCTGGTCGAGGATGGGCTCGCCGACCCGGGCCCGCTCGCCGAGCACCTCAACGGGCTCGACGAGGTGCTCGAGCTGGTGCGCGACTTCCCGCCCGAGCGCGCCGCGGAGGCGTGCGGGATACCGGCGCAGGAGATCCGCCGCATGGCCCGCGAGCTGGCCGCCGCGCCGCGCGCCGCCGTGTACGGCCGGATCGGAACCTGCACCCAGGAGTTCGGGACGCTGGCCTCGTGGCTCGTGGACGTGCTCAACGTCCTCACCGGCAACCTCGACCGCGAGGGCGGCGCGACGTTCCCGCTCGCCGCCGCGGCCCAGAAGAACTCCTCGGGGGCCGGCGGAGGCGGTAGGGGCGTGCGCTTCGGGCGCTGGCACAGCCGCGTGCGCGGGCTGCCCGAGACCTACGGCGAGCTGCCGGTGTCCTGCCTCGCCGAGGAGATGGAGACCCCCAGCGAAGGCCAGGTGCGCGCGCTCGTCACGATCGGCGGCAACCCGGTCGTCTCGACGCCGAACGCCGAGCGGCTCGAGCGGGCCATCGAGGGCCTCGACTTCCGGCTGGCGATCGACATCTACGTGAACGAGACGAGCCGGCACGCGGACGTGATCCTGCCCGCGCCCGAGCCGCTTCAGAAGGCCCACTACGACCTCGCCTTCTACCAGCTGTCGGTGCGCAACGTGGCGAACTACTCGCCGCCGGTGTTCGAGAGCGGGGAGCCGGCCGAGTGGGAGCTGCTCTTGCGCCTCGCCGGAGTGGTGAGCGGCCAGGGACCGAACGCAGACGTCGGCGCCTTCGACGACCTCGTGATGCACACGCTCGTGCAGCGCGAGCTGTCCGGCGCCGGCTCGCGCGTGGCGGGCCGCGAGGCGGCCGAGCTGATCGAGGCGCTGGAGCCGCGCCGCGGGCCCGACCGGGTGCTCGACTTCATGCTGCGCGTCGGGCCCTACGGCGACGCGTTCGGAGACCGGCCGGACGGCCTCACGCTCGACCTGCTCGAGCGGAGCCCGCACGGCGTGGACCTGGGGCCCCACAAGCCGCGCCTGCCCGAGATGCTGCGCACCCCGTCGGGCAAGGTCGAGCTGGCGCCGGAGGCGATCGTGGCCGACCTCGAGCGGCTGCGCGCCGCGCTCGAGCGCGAGCGCAACGGCGGCATGGTCCTGATCGGCAGGCGCCAGCTGCGCTCGAACAACTCCTGGATGCACAACCTGCCCGCCCTCGTGAAGGGCAAGGATCGCTGCACTCTGCACATCCACCCCGACGACGCCGAGCGGCTGGGCCTTGACGACGGCGGCCGCGCGCTCGTCAGCTCGGCGGCGGGCCGGATCGAGGCGCCGGTCGAGCTCACCGACGGGATCATGCCCGGAGTGGTGTCGATCCCGCACGGCTGGGGCCACGACGCGCCGGGCGTGCGGATGCGCGTGGCCAGCGAGCACGCCGGCGTGAACAGCAACGTGCTGGCGGACGAGACCCAGGTCGACCCGGTGTCGGGCAACGCCGTGCTGAACGGGATCCCCGTGGAGATCGCGCCCGTCCCCGCGACGGAGTCGGCGCTGACCGCCTAGATGGCCTGAAGCATCGAGCCGCCGCAATTACGGCAGACGACGTTCGCGGTATCGGACATGCGAGCGATCGTCGAGTGGGCGCCGCAATTCGGGCAATCGGAGCGGAGCTCGAAGCGGTGCAGGCAGTTCACACAGCGATACCGGCCGGCCAGGTTCGTGCCGCGCAACCATCGCTCCCCGCATGAAGGGCACTCGGGCCCGGTGACGATCTCTTCGCTTGCCACGGGCCTCACGGTATCCGCTTATGCCCTCGCAGCCAGTCCGCGGCGGCCATCGGCCGCTTTCCGGCCGGGTGCACCTCGAGCAGCTCGAGCGCGCCCTGGGCGGCGCCGTAGAGGAGCCGCGAGTCCCGCGCCGCCAGCGAGCCGGGGGCGATGTCGTCGACCCCCCGGGCCAGGGCGGCGCGGCGGACGCCGAGCCGCTCGCCCGTGTCGAGCTCGAGGTACGCGCCCAGGTGCGGGGTGAGCGCGCGCAACCGCCGCTCGAGCTCGTCCGCTCGCAGGGCGCAGTCCAGCCGCCGGTCCTCCGGCTCGATCTTCTCGGCGTAGGTGACCCCGTGCTCGGGCTGCTCGCGGAAGGGCGGGCGGGTGTCGAGCGCCTCGACCAGCAGCTCGCCGCCGAGCGCGGCGAGGCGGGGAGCGAGGCTGCCGTAGTCGTCGTGTGGCCGGATCGCCTCGGAGCGCTGGAGGCAGACCGGTCCGGCGTCGAACTCCGCGGTCGGCCGCATGATCGAGACGCCGGTCACCTCGTCCCCCGCCTCGATCGCCCGCTCGATCGGAGCGGCGCCGCGCCAGCGCGGCAGCAGCGAGGGATGGACGTTCAGCATCTCGTGCTCCGACAGGAGCGGCTCCTTCAGCAGCGCGCCATAGGCGCAGATCAGCACGGCCTCCGGCTCGGCGGCGGCGATCGCGGCGCGGGCCTTGTCGCCGTTGACGTCGCCCGGCTGGATCGTCTCGATGCCGAGCAGGGCGGCCCGCTC
>JBOGXT010000498.1:0-1720 GCA_050694635.1 Thermoleophilaceae bacterium | reverse complement strand
CCCGAGGGCTGCGGCGGCCCGACCACGACGATCCCCGGCCAGCCCGGCGACTACGCGCCGTTCGTCGGCCCAATCTGCTCCCAGGACGGCAAGGCCGCGATCGTGACCGCCTACATCAAGCCAGAGGGCGATGGGGAGAAGCTCCTCGACCCGGTCGACTTCTGGCGCGACGAGGTATCCGATCCCGGCGGCGGCCTCGAGGTGAAGATCACGGGCGCGGCCGGCTACTCGGCGGACGCGATCGACGTCTTCGAGAGCATCAACGGCACGCTGCTGCTGGCGGCGGTGTCGCTGGTGATCTTCCTGCTGATCCTGATCTACCGCTCACCGATCTTCCTGTTCATCCCGCTCGCCGCGATCGTGTTCGCCGAGATGCTCGCCCGCTCGATCGGCTACGGGCTCTCGGAACTGGGCGTGACGATCAACGGGCAGTCCAGCTCGATCATGTCGATCATGGTGCTCGGCGCCGGCACCGACTACGCGCTCCTGATCGTGGCGAGATACCGGGAGGAGCTGCACCGAAGCGAGGACCGGCACGAGGCCATGCGGGCGGCGATGACGTCCGCGGGCCCGGCCGTCCTCGCCTCGGCCGCGACGGTGATCGCGGCGCTCTTGTGCCTTTCGATCGCCAAGGTCAACGGCACCTCGGGCATGGGCCCGATCGTCGCCATGGGCGTGGCGTGCGCGGCCCTGTCGATGCTCACGCTGCTGCCGGCGCTCCTGACGGTATTCGGCCGCCGCGCCTTCTGGCCGTTCGTGCCGCATACGCCGAGCTGGTCCGAGGCCGACCAGCCGCGGTCCGGGGCGCTCGGGCGCAGGATCGTGAACGGCTCGAGCGTCGGGGCGCTCGTGCCGGTGGTCGGTTCCGCGCTGGTGGTCGCGCTGCTGCTGCCGCTCGTTCTGCTGAACACGGCGCTGCGCGGCCTGGTGGCGCTGGTCAGTCGCGGGCGCCTCCACTTCCCCTCGCTCATCGTCGGCCCGCTCGACCGCGCGGTCTTCCAGCCCTACGAGATCCGGCGCACCAAGCACGAGCACCTGGCCGACGCCACGCACGGCTTCTGGAAGCGGGTCGGCGATCGCGTGGCCAAGGGCCCTCGGCGGGTGGCGATCGGGTCGATCGCCGTGCTGCTGGTGCTGTGCGCGGGGCTCGGCTTCTTCTCCACGGACCTGACCACGAACGACGGCTACCGCACCGAGGTCGAGTCGGTCGAGGGCCAGGACCTGCTCAGCCGGAGCTTCCCCTCGGGCGCTAGCGCCCCGACCGACGTGATCGTGCGCGACCCCGGCGACGTGGAGGCCGTCACGCGCGCCGTCGAGAACGCCCCGGGCGTCGAGTCCGTCTCGCCGCCGGTGGCAGAGGGAGAGCAGGGCGTGCTCGTGCAGGCGACGCTGGAGCCGCCGCCCTACTCGACTGAGGCGTTCGACCTGATCGAGCCCATCCGCGAGGCCGCCGACGAGGCGGCGCCCGAAGCGCTGGTCGGCGGCGCCACCGCTGTCGAGTTCGACGTGCGCGAGGCCGCCGCGTGGGACTCGGCGGTGATCCCGCCGATAGTGCTTGTTGTCGTGTTCCTGATCCTGGTGCTGCTGCTGCGCGCCGTGGTCGCCCCGCTGATCCTGATCGGCACGGTCATCCTCAGCTTCCTGGCGGCGCTCGGCGTGGGCTACTTCGCCTTCGACTTCATCTTCGACTTCCCGGGCTCGGACCCGTCGCTGCCGCTGT
>JBOGXT010000497.1:0-6365 GCA_050694635.1 Thermoleophilaceae bacterium | reverse complement strand
GCGCGCACGCCGACAACAAGGTCGACTTCCAGGAGTTCATGATCGTGCCGGTGGGCGCGCCCACCTACTCGGAGGGCCTGCGCACCGGCGTGGAGGTCTTCCACGCGCTCAAGCGCACGCTCCACGACCGGGGGCTATCCACGGCGGTCGGCGACGAGGGCGGCTTTGCCCCGGACCTCGACTCGAACGAGGCGGCGCTCGAGGCGCTCGTCGCGGGGATCGAGGCGGCCGGCCACCGGCCCGGCGAGGACGTGGCGATCGCGCTCGACCCGGCCACCAGCGAGATCTTCGAGAACGGCTCGTACGTGCTCGAGCACGAGGGCCGCAGCTTGAGCTCGGCCGAGCTGTCGGACCACTGGGCCGACCTCGTCTCCCGCTACCCGATCGTCTCGATCGAGGACGGGCTGGATGAGGAGGACTGGGACGGCTGGAGGCTCCTCACCGAGAAGCTCGGCGACCGGGTGCAGCTGGTCGGCGACGACCTCTTCGTGACCAACACCGAGCGCCTGCGCCGCGGCATCGACTCCGGTGTGGCCAACTCGATCCTCGTCAAGGTCAACCAGATCGGCACGCTGACCGAGACGCTGGAGGCCATGCGGACCGCGCGGGAGGCGGGCTACAGCTCGGTCATGTCCCACCGCTCCGGCGAGACGGAGGACACGACGATCGCCGATCTCGCGGTCGCCACGGGCTGCGGCCAGATAAAGACTGGCGCGCCCTCCCGCTCCGACCGGGTCGCGAAGTACAACCAGCTACTGCGTATCGAGGAGGCCCTGGGCGAGGACGCGACCTATCCCGGGTGGAGCGTCTACCGCGGCAGGCCCTCGATCACGTAGGCGCGCTCGCCCTGGCGCACCATGCCGAGCCGGCGCGCCTCGCGCTCGAGCGCCCCGGGGTCCCGCAGCGCCCGCACGCGCCGCTTTAGCTCGCGGTTGTCCTTGCCCAGCTGCTCGAGCTCCTCGCGCTGGGCGGAGGCCGTGCGGGACTGCTGCCACCAGTGCTTGGCGGGCGACAGGTAGAGCAGCAGGATCACGATCAGGGTGCTGAGCAGGGCCAGGCGGCCGAGCCGGTCCCAGCGGATGCTCGTGCGGCGGCGAGCGTGCATCCGAGCCTCCTTCGCTGCCGTCTCGGGCTCTCCTCTGCCGCAAGCACTCGGCTCGGCCGAGTGCGCGCGGATGTTTCTCTACATTCGGGCCCGAGATGGCCTACTCGATGGAGAACGCGCTGTTCCAGTGGCGAGAGGGCGAGCGCCGGGTGGCGGGCACACCCGAGCCGGCGCTGGCCGACCTGGAGCGCGCCGTCGCCGCGGTGGTGGACGAGCTTCGCAAGCGGCTCGGCTCCAGCTTCGTCCTCGACGAGCTGACCGACCTGTACGGCGAGGGCACCGACTGGGCCACCGAGCTGGCCGCACGCCACGGGGCGAGCACCGACGCGGCGACCGTCGTGGACGCGGCGTTCGCCCGCTACGCGCGCGAGGCGTCGAACTACGCGGGCGGCCGCGCCCGCGAGCGCCACGAGAAGCCGTAGGGCCGCAAGCACTCAGCTCGGCCGAGTGCGCTAGTCGTCTTCGTCGTCCGGCTCTTCGCCGGCGCGCGTGATCACGATCCGCTCGGCCTCCACCGTCACCGTGACCGGGCGGTGGCCGGCCCAGTGCTCGGCGTAGACGGGGTCGTCCTGGACGGCGGGGTCGAGCCAGAGGCCGTACCCCTCGTCGCCGTGGTCGAAGGTGCCCTCGAGCTCCGTCGGCTTGCGGCGGCGGCCGCGCCCGCCGCGGCGCCCCCGGCGGCGGCGCCTCGGCTTGTCGTCGTCCTCATCCAAGTCGTCGTCCGACTCTTCGTCCTCTTCGTCGTCCACCTGCTCGGCCTCGAGCGCCGCGGCCACGAGCGCGTCATCCTCGGCGCGCAGGTCGAGCTCCTCGGTGCCCGAGCCCGGCGCGAAGCCCTCGTCGCCGTTTGCCCCGGCCTCGTCGGGCACGAGCTCGTGCTCGCGCTTGAACGAGCGGATGTCGCCCACCGAAACCTCGAGCTGATGTGCGATCCAAGCGTCGGTACGGCCCTGCCGAACCCAGGTCCGAATCTGGTTGAGCTGCGGTTTCAGCGATCTGCGTGCCAAGCGGCGCGCACACTAGCAACGAGGGATCGCCCGTTGCGCGGGAACGACGGATCCCAGTTGCGCCCGCACCACCGGCTTGCTTTAGTGGGGTGCGCATCGCTGTCCCAGGCAGGGGAGGCGCCGGAAGTGCTGGTCCTTACGCGCAAGGGCAATCAGAGCATCATGATCGGCGACGACATCGAGGTTTCGGTGCTCGCGATCATGGGCGAGAAGGTGAGAATCGGGATCGAGGCGCCCCGCGCCGTGCCCGTGTTCCGCAAGGAGGTGTACGTCGAGATCCAGGAGGGTCGCAACGGCGCGGGGGAGCGGGTCTAGCCGGCGAGCATCGCCAGCGTCTCGAACATCACGATCGTCACCACGACGGCGGTGAGGACGATCGAGAGCGCGAGCAGGGTGAAGCGGAGCTTCCCCTCCTTGCGCCGGCGCTCGACCCTGCGGCTGCGAGCCCGATGGACGGCCTGCTTGCGGAGGCGCTCGCGGCGCTCGATCGACTCGGCGGCCTCCTCGCGGAAGGCTTCCTCGAACTGGGCCAGCGACTGACGCATCCGCATCGCGTCGGGAAGGCTACCAGCGTTATTTTGCCGCGGCGGACGGCGAAACGTGGCCCCGGGACTCGGAATGCTCACGCGGCAGCCGTCTCCCTCGCCGCCTCGCCGTACACGCGCACGAAGCGCAGGTAGCTGGCGGCGATCTGCTCGGCGGCGGCGTCGCGCTCCAGGTCCCCGTCGAGGAACCCCTTGAGGGCGTCCCACCAAATCGTGCGCCCGATCGCGAAGCCGGCGTAGCCGTCCACCGGGGCCCCCTGGCGCAGCCAGTGCTCGACCTTCTGGTCGTTCGCGCCCCGGCCGAGTACCACGCAGATCACGCCGTCGCGGCCGTCGCGGCGGCATGTATCGGCGATCCTCTCGCAGTCCTCCTGGGTGTCGATGCCCTCGATCTTCCAGATGTCCGCCTCCACGCCGGCGTCCTGCAGCTCGACGATCACCCTGCGCATCAGCTCGGGGCGGAGCTCCGCGTCGTAGCGGTCCGTGTCGCCGCCGACCCGCTCGAGCTGTGCGTCCTCGGCCGGGACCAGCAGCTCGAAGAGAAACTTGCGGTCGTGCTCGTGGAGCCAGTCGCCGAGCCGCTTGAGGCGTTCGGTCTGCCGCTCGTTCATCCCGGCGTCGCCCTCCGGGTTGTAGCGGACGAGCACCTTGGAGAAGTCGGGGTCGAACCGCTCTATGTGCGCGCCGAACTCGTCGCCGTACTCGAAGTCGAACTCGTTCTGGCCCGACTTCTCGACCGGCATCGCGAGCAGGAGGCCGCGCTCCTGGGCGTCGCCGGGCACGTTCTTCGGAACGCCGAACTGCTCGTCTACGAGCACGCCGGTGACGCCGGGCTCGGCGCCCTGGTCGACCGCCTTCAGCATCCCCTCGAAGATCAGGTGCTTGGCGTCCGAGATCGTGGCGGTCTCCTCCTCGGAGGGGTCGCCCTCGATCCCGAACATCTTCTTCTGAAACGACCCGCGGTGGTCGAACGCGAGGATGTAGAGCTTGCCGTCGTAGCCGAGTGTCATCCGTCCTCCAAGTCTTCGTTCACCGGGGTTATACCCGCTGGGCCTCTGGATACGATGCCCGCGTGGAGCACCGTTTCACGGGCCCCTCGTACACCCTTGGGATCGAGGAAGAGCTCATGATCGTGGATCAGGAGACGCTCGATCTCACGAGCTCGATCGAGGGACTGCTCGAGGCGCTCGGCGATATCGACAAGGACGGCGAGGTCAAGCCCGAGCTGATGGAGTCGGTGTGCGAGATCGCCACCGAGCCCTGCCCGAACACGCGCGAGGCCGGGTTCCAGCTGCGGGCGCTGCGGCGGCTCGTCCAGCAGGTGGCAAGCGAGCGCGGCGCCGCGATCGGCTCGGCGGGCACCCACCCGTTCGCCATGTGGGAGGACCAGCGGATCGTCTCGCGCCCGCGCTACCGCGACCTGATCGCGGGACTCCAGTTCGTGGCGCGCCAGGAGATCATCTTCGGCATCCACGTGCACGTCGGGCTCGACGATCCCGACAAGGCCGTTCACGTGGCCAACGGGATGCGCGTGCACGTGCCGATCCTGCTCGCCCTGTCGGCCAACTCGCCCTTCTGGCGCGGCCAGGCGACCGGCCTCCAATCCACTCGCACTCCCATCTTCCGGGCCTTCCCGCGCGTGGGAATCCCGCCGCGCTACGAGGACTACGAGGACTGGGTGCGGCGGATCGAGTTCATGACCACCGCCAAGGTGATCCGCGACTACACCTATCTCTGGTACGACGTGCGCCCCCATCCGAACTTCGGCACCGTCGAGATCCGGGCGATGGACTCCCAGACGCGCGTGGAGCACACGCTCGCGATCGCCGCCCTGATCCAGGCGATGGTTAAGGAGCTGGCCGAGCACTACGACGAGGGCAAGTCGCTGTCGCGCTACCCCTACGAGATGCTCGACGAGAACAAGTGGCTGGCCGCCCGCCACGGGCTCGAGGGAGAGCTGGTGGACCTGCCGAAGACCGACCGGGTCGGGGCCGCCGAGCTGGCGGGGCGCCTGATGACGCGGCTGCGCCCGCACGCCGAGGAGCTCGGCTCGGGCGAGGAGTTCGACGGCCTGGAGGACATCCTCGAGAACGGCACCGGGTCGGCGCGCCAGGCGGTCGTCTTCGAGGCCAACCACGACCTCCAGGAGGTTGTGCGCGAGATCGTCGACGCCAGCGTGCCCGAGGCGGCCGAGGCCGCCGGCGAGTAGGCATCGCGCGGATCGACTTCGGCGGCCGGGTACCCTGAGGGGAGTGTCCCAGCCGGACCTGTTCGTCGTCTGTCGCAACTGCGGCTCGGAGGTGAGTCCGTACGTCACCGAGTGCCCGTATTGCGGCCAGCGCGTGCGCAAGCGCGCCCCGAAGCTGGACCGCTCCGGGGGCGAGCCGCAGGCCAAGCGGAGGACGCGGCGCCGGCCGACGCTGCCGCGGCTGCGCGCCGAGGAGATCGCGGGCGTCGCGCCCGACACCAGGCCCTACGCCACGTTCGCGCTCATGCTTGCCTGCGTGCTGTCGGCGCTGGTTTTCCAAGCGGATCCGACCCTCGATCTCGGCTATCTCGGTGTGCCGGACTTCGAGGAGGTGTGGCGCTTCTTCGCCGCGCCGTTCCTGTTCGCCGACCAGATCGGGTACGCGTTCGTGGCGCTGGTGGCGGTGGGCATCTTCGGGACGCTGCTCGAGCGGCGCTTCGGTCCGCTGCCCGTGATCGCGTTGTTCGTCCTGTCCGGGGCGGCCGGGATGGCGCTGGTCGCGTTCGCCGAGACGCCGCCGCTGTTCGTCGACGCCCAGGAGTTCGACGCCTTCGGCGCCAACGGAGCGGCGCTGGGGCTGCTGTGCGCCTGGCTGGTCGACGACCGCATGGCGGCCCGCCGGGGCGAGGACCGCGAGAACGACCTGCTCGGCGTCTACGTCGTGGCGATCGTGCTGGTGCTGCTCTCGCTCGCCGAGGAGCAGGCCAACATCGGCGCGGCGGTCGGCGGCGGCGCGGTCGGCGCGCTGCTAGGCCTGGTCCTGCCGGTCTTCACCCGCAAGACCACCTACTAGAAGCGAACCGGGGGCTCCCGCCCCCGGACCCCCGGCTGATGCCTGGCCGGTCGCTACCCGACCCGAATCCGCCCCGCCTGCCCGGGGACCAGGCTCCCGATTCGCGTGCCCGGCGCGCCGCTGCCGGCGGGCGCGGCCACCAGCAGGCCGCCGGAGGTCATCGCGTCGCACAGCAGCCAGCGCCGCTCCTCGGGCACCGCGGGATCGAACTCGGTGACCTGCTCGATCCAGGCGCGGTTGCGCCGCGTGCCGCCCGCGATCGGCGGCTCGGGTCCGCCCAGCAGGTCGAGCACCCCGTCGATCGCCGGCACCGCGGCGGAGTCGACCTCCGCGGCCACCCTGCTGGCATCGGCCAGCTCGCGCAGGTGCCCGAGCAGGCCGAAACCGGTCACGTCGGTCATGGCGCTGGCGCCGGCGCGAAGCGCCAGCTCCGAGGCCTCGCGGTTGAGCTCGGCCATGGTCTCGACGGCCGCTCGGGCCAGAGCCTCCGGCGCGGTGCCGCGCTTCATGGCGGTGGAGGCGGCGCCGCCGCCGACCGGCTTCGTCAGGAACAGCGCGTCGCCCACGCGGGCGGTCGAGTTGCGCACCACGCGCTCGGGATGCACGGTGCCCGTGACCGCCAGGCCGTACTTCGGCTCGCGGTCGTCGATCGAGTGGCCGCCGGCGA
>JBOGXT010000496.1:0-6734 GCA_050694635.1 Thermoleophilaceae bacterium | reverse complement strand
GCACGGAGATCGGGCAGGTGCTGGGCGCCCTGGTGGTCGCGTCGATCGACCCGGCGCGGCCGCTGCGCCGGAGCGACGTGAGCGCCGTGGAGGTGGTGGCCGACCTCGCCGCGATGGCGCTCGAGCGGGCCAGCCTGCTCCAGGAGGAGGGCCGCCGCGCGCGCGAGGAGCATCGGCTCAAGCGCGCCGCCGAGGCGGTCTCGGCGTCGCTCGAGCTGGACGAGGTCTACCGGCGCGTGGCCGAGCACGCCGCCGAGGTGACGGGCGCCACCCAGGCGCTGCTCACGCGCCTGAACGCGCGCTCCGGCGAGCTTTGCACGGTCGCGAGCGTGGACCTCTCGGCCGACTCGGCCGGACCTCGCAGGACCGTCGAGAGCGAAAGCTTCCGCCGCGTCGCCTGGACCCGCCGCGCGCACCTGGACACCGAGAGCAGCGCGTCGCTGATGCACGCCCCGATCGAGCTCGGCCCGCGCCTGTACGGGGTGCTCACGGTCGCGCACGAGCAACCGGGGCGCTTCGGCGACGACGAGCTCGACCTGCTCGCGCGGCTCGCGCGCTCGTCCGCCGCCGCGATCGCCAACGCGATCGACTTCGGCCGCGAGCGGCGCATCGCCCGGGCGCTGACGCTGGGGTTCGTCCCGGAGTCGCTGCCCGCCGTGGCGGGCTACGAGACCGGGCTCCTCTATGCCCCGGCGCTCGGCGAGCCGACCGGCGGCGACGTGTACGGCGCCTGGCACCTGCCCGGCGGCGAGGTGGCCGTGCTGGTCGGGGACGTGGCCGGAAAGGGGGTCGAGAACGCCGCGCTCTCGGCCATGGTGCGCTTCTTCGTCGAGGCGCGTAGCTGGGACGCGCGCTCGCCCGCGGCGGTGCTCGAGCAGGCGAACTCGATGCTGATGGGGCGGCTGCCGCCCGACACCTTCGTGACCGCGTTCTACGGGGTGCTCTCACCGGCCTTGCTGCGCTGGGCCGGCGCCGGCCACCTGCCTCCGCTGCACGTGTCCGGGCCCTGCGTGCGGGCGCTCGAGCCACGCGGGCTGCCGCTCGGCGTCGACGCCTCGCCCGGCTACGGGGAGAGCGAGCTGGAGCTGGCCCCCGGCGACCTGGTCTTCGCGTTCACCGACGGGCTCGTCGAGGCGCGCCGCGGCGGTGAGACGTACGGGATCCGGCGCCTCGCGCGGCTCGTCGGGACGCTGGCGCAGGCGATGAGCCCGGAGGACCTCGTCGGCGCGGTCCACGAGAAGATCGCCGACTGGTCCGGGGGCCTGAACGACGACGCCGTGGCCCTGGCGCTGCGCCGCCGCCGCTGACTCCGCTTCAATCCACCGGGTGAAGGAGCCCGCCTACGTGCGTGCCGGCGTCGACCAGGCCGGGGCCGGCTCGGCCGTGGGCGCGCTCGTCGCCGTGCTGGCCGGCATCGAGACCGGCGCCCCGTCGCGCTCGGCGCTCGCCTCCGGCCATTACGCGGCCGTGCTGCGCCTCGACGACACGCGCGGACTCGCGCTCTCCTGCGACGGAGTCGGCACCAAGGTGATCGTGGCCGAGCGGCTCGGGCGGCTCGACACCGTCGGCATCGACTGCATCGCCATGAACGTGAACGACGTGATCTGCGTCGGAGCGGAGCCGATCGCGGTGCTCGACTACATCGCGGTCGAGGAGGCCGACCCCGCCGCGCTCGAGCAGATCGCGCTGGGCCTGCGCGCGGGCGCCGAGGCGGCCGGCGTGGAGATCCCGGGCGGCGAGCTGGCCGTGCTGCCCGAGCTGATCCGCGGACACCCGTCACCCCACGGCTTCGACCTGCTCGGCTTCTGCGTCGGACTCGTGGACCTCGACGCGATCGTGACCGGCGCGGCGATCGAGCCGGGCGACGCCCTCGTCGGCATCCCGTCGAGCGGCATCCACTCGAATGGGCTCACGCTGGCTCGCCGGGCGCTCGGGGACGACGACGAGCGACTGCTCGAGCCGACGGCGATCTACGTGCGCGCCATCCGCGAGCTGCTCGGCTCGGACGTCGAGGTGCGCGGGCTCGCGCACCTCACCGGCGAGGGCTTGCTCAACCTGCTGCGGCTCGAGGCCGAGGCGGGCTACCTGATCGAGCACCCGCTGCCCGTCATGCCGGTGTTCGAAGAGATCGCCGAGCGCGGCGCGGTCGAGCCGGCCGAGATGTACGAGGTCTTCAACATGGGCTGCGGGTTCTGCTGCGTCGTCCCCGCCGACGACGCCGCGGAGGCGGTGTCGATCCTGGCTCGCCGCCATCCAGGCACGGCGGTGATCGGCCGCGCGTCGACGGCCGCCGGCGTGGTCGAGCTGCCGCGGGCCGGGCTGCGAGGAACGCGCGAGGGATTCTCGAGCGCGTGAGGTTTGTTTCGCCTCTTCGTTATCGGGTAACGCGCCCCGCGATGAGAACCTTCGCTGCGCTCTTCTGCCTCGCGCTCTTCCTGGCGCTGACCTCGCTCGCCTCCGCCGCGCCGGCCGATCGAGTCGACCTGACGCGGGTGACCCAGTCCCGTGAGGCCGTCGTCGACTACTGGACGGTGGAGCGGATGGAGAAGGCGGTCCCCGTGGATCGGGCTCGGGGGAACGGCTTCGGGCGCGGCAAGCCCGCGGCCATCCCGTTCGAGAGCTACGAGTATCCCGGCTCCTACACCGTCTACCCCGCCACGACCCACGGCAAGGTCTTCTTCACCCTGCGCGGCACCAACTACGTCTGCTCGGGGACCGCGCTGAACAGCTCCAACCGGTCCGTCGTCTGGACCGCCGGCCACTGCCTGAACGAGGGCCCCGGCGCCTTCGCCACCAACTGGGCCTTCGTGCCCGCCTACCGGGACGGCAGCCGCCCGTTCGGGACCTGGACGGCGCGTACGCTCATGACCACCTCGGCCTGGGGAAACCAGGGCGACATCAGCTACGACCTGGGCGCCGCCGTGGTGAGCACGAGCGGCGGCACCGCCTTGACCGACGCGGTCGGCGGGCGCAACGTCGCGTTCAACTACGACCGCAACCAGTTCTACACCTCGTTCGGCTATCCCGCCGCACCGCCGTTCACAGGCGGCCGCCTCTGGCTGTGCGAGTCCCAGCTGGGCGCGAGCGACCCGACGACCTCGCCGCAGACCATGGGCATCGGCTGCGACATGACCGGCGGCTCGAGCGGCGGCGGCTGGATCGTCGGCGGCTCCGTTTACTCGGTGAACAGCTACGGCTACTCCAATCAGCGAAACGTCATGTACGGGCCGTATCACGGCTCGGTCGCGCAGGGCCTCTACAACCAGGCCTCGACAGGATGAGCGGGTGGGCGCGCGGCTGATCGCCACGCGCCCGCCGGACGGCGGGACCGCGGCGCCCGGCGCCGCGGTCGTCGCGGTGCTCGCGCTCAATCCGGACTGGTCGCCGGCGGGCCTCCGGATGTGGCTCGACGAGACCGACGTCACCGAGCGCTGCGACGTTCGGAGCGACCGCTCATGGCCGCCGCGTCGCGCCGAGGTCGTCCTCACGGACGTCGACGTGGGCGAGCACGTCGCGCGCTTGAGCTGGTCCGGCGGCGGAGAGGCGAGCTGGCGCTTCTCGGTGTCAGGCTAGTCCGTACCCTGCGCAGCCGGCCGAGCCGGCTGCTTCGGGCCCCGCTAGTACACGCGCTCCCAGAGCATCCCGGTCAGCACACGCAGGGGCTTCACCCGCCACTCCGCGGCCAGGCGCCAGAGCTCGGCGTTCGCGCGCGGGCCGGGCAGGTCGCAGACCGTCTCCACCTCGGCGCCCGCCATCCTCCCGAAGCGCTCCAGGGCGCCCAGGACGCCGGGATTCGGGTCGCCCTCCGGCCGTGCGCCCGCGTCCACGAGCGCCGCGCGCCAGTCGTCGTCGGGGCCGAGCCCGCGCTCGTCGTCCCCGACGACCACGAAGGGCAGCTCGCGCGCGTGTGTGCGCGTGGCCTCCAGGTCCGCGCCGAAGGCCTCCACGATCGCGTGCGAGTCGAGGTCGATGCGAAAGCGCCCAGCGTCGAGCCCGGCGCCGCGGGCCTCCTCCACCAGGGCCTCCTTCACATCGAGCTTGCGCCGGAAGCACATCAGCCCCTCGCGCAGCGCCCGCAGGCACCGCGCCGCCGCCTCGGGGCCCTGCTCGGCCGCAGCCTTCACCGCCATGCAGGCCGGGTAGGTCGAGCGGATCGGCCCCTCGGTCCACAGCCGCGGATCCACTGGCATGCCGGAGCGGTCGGCGTGCTCGAGCCACTCCAGCAGGCGCGGCTCGTGCGGCGCCGCGTACTCTCGGGCGAGGCCGCCCATCACGTAGGTGATCGAGAGGTCGGCGCCGAACTCAAGAACGAGACGGCGCAGGGCGGGCTCGGCGGCCCACGAGGCCGGGCACGCGGGATCGGTGTGGTAGCGCAGGCTTACCGGCACGAGAGAGCGGAAAATAGATGACGGTGATCGGGACCCTCATAGGTGAGCGCTTCCGGCTCGAGGAGAAGGTCGGCTCGGGCGGGATGTCCAGCGTGTACCGGGCGTTCGACCCCACGCTCGAGCGTCTCGTCGCGATCAAGCTGATGCATCGCGACATCTCGAGCGACCCCGACCAGCTCGAGCGCTTCCGTCGCGAGGCCAGGGCGGTCGCCCGGCTGAACCACCCGCACGTCGTCACGGTCATCGACGCCGGCGAGGACGAGGGGGCCCCCTACATCGTCTTCGAGTACGTCGAGGGCGAGACGCTCAAGGAGCGCATCCGCCGCCTGGGACGCCTGCCCGTCGCCGAGGCGGTGGCCTACGCGATCGAGATCGGCCGGGCGCTCGAGTGCGCCCACGACCATAAGCTCGTCCACCGCGACGTGAAGCCGCAGAACGTGCTGATCGACCGCGACGGGCGGGCCAAGGTGACCGACTTCGGCATCGCCCGCTCGATGGAGGCGCAGGGCCTGACCGCCACGGGCCGCGTGCTCGGCACCACCGACTACGTCTCCCCCGAGCAGGCGCTCGGCCACGAGGTGACCGCGCAGTCCGACATCTACTCGCTCGGCGTGGTGCTCTACGAGATGCTGACCGGCGAGGCGCCATTCAAGGCGGACACGCAGGTGGCCGTGGCGATGAAGCACGTCAGGGAGCCGCTGCCAGACGTACAGCGCCGCCGCCCAGAGATCTCCGCCACGCTCGCCGCCGTCGTCGAGCGCGCCACCGCGAAGGAGACCCAGAACCGCTACGCCACGGTCGAGGAGATGGTGCACGACCTCGAGGAGGTGCTCGGGATCGAGGCCTCGCGCACCGGCCAGACGACCGGCGAGGCCACGACCGTCCTGCGCACGCTGTCGGGCGACACCGCGGACTTCGCCCCCCAGCGCCTGCGGCACCCGCGCCGCGCCTTCTTTTTGAGCATCGCCCTGCTGGCGCTCGCCGCGGGCACGATCGCGTTCTTCGCCACCCGCACCGAGAAGGGCCCAGGCCGCACCGCCACACCGAGCGCGCCCGGCCTCTCCGAGGTCACCCTGTCGAAGAACGCGGCGGACGACTACGACCCCGAGGGCGACGGCGAGGAGTCGTCGGGTCAGGTCCAGTTCGCGATCGACGGCCTGCCCACCACCGAGTGGGACACCGAGACCTACGAGGGTGGCTTCGAGGCCTCGGACAAGCGCGGGGTGGGCCTCTACGTCGACACCGAGAACCGCGTGGCCGCCCGGCAGCTCGACCTCGTGACCTCCACGCCCGGCTTCACGGCCGCCGTCTACGCCTCCGACAGCGTGCCCAGCCGGATCGAGCGGTGGACGAAGGTGAGCCCCACGGTGCGCGTGAAGGAGAACCAGGCGATCCAGCTCGACACAGCCCGCCAGGGGTTCCGCAACTACCTCCTCTGGATCAGCGCGCTGCCCGATAGCGGCAAGGCCGTGGTGAAGGAGCTGAGCCTGAAGCGGTAGGACCGCAAGCACCCGGCTCGGCCGGGTGCGCGCGGATCGCTTCAATGCCGGTAGCGGCGCTCCTCGGAGTGCCGCTCCAGCGCCAGCCTCAGCAGCCGGTCCAGCAGCTCCGGGTATGGCACGCCGCTCGCCTCCCACAGCTTCGCGTACACACTGGTGGCGGTGAACCCGGGGATCGTGTTGAGCTCGTTGACGAGCACCCCCTCCTCGGTGACGAAGAAATCCACGCGCGCCATGCCGGCGCAGCCGACGATCTCGAACACCTCCACGGCCAGCCGGCGTACCTCCTCGAGGAACGGAATGCGCGCGGGGACCACCAGCTCCATCCCGCCGTCGGTGTACTTCGCCTCGTAGTCGTACCAGTCGCCCTTCTTCAACACGATCTCCCCTGGCGTGGAGGCCTCCGGCCGGCGGTTGCCGAGCACCGAGCACTCCACCTCCAGGCCGGAGGCCATCCGCTCGACGACCACGACCGGGTCGTGCTCGAAGGCGTGCTCGAGCGCCCGGTCGAGCTCGGCCTCGCTGACCGCGCGGGAGATGCCCACCGACGAGCCGAGCCGCGCGGGCTTCACGAACACCGGCGGGCCGAGCGAGCCGCGCCCGTCGCCGTCGCGGACGACCGAGTAGTCGACCTGGGGCACCCCGTGTGCAGCCATCAAGTCCTTGAAGAGCGCCTTGTCCATCGACAGCGAGGAGGCGAGCACGCCGGCGCCGACGTACGGCACGCCCAGGAGGTCGAGCAGCCCCTGCACGGTGCCGTCCTCGCCGAACGGGCCGTGCAGGACGGGGAACACTACGTCGGCCCCGAGCAGGCCCGCGCCCGGAGTGATCGCAATCGGCTCAGGGT
>JBOGXT010000495.1:0-2026 GCA_050694635.1 Thermoleophilaceae bacterium | reverse complement strand
CGCCCGGCAGCACGCCACCTGGATTGCCGTCCGGCAGGCCGCCTCCGGGGCTGCCCACGACCTCGCGTGCGCTCTCGCGCACCGGCGCCAGCGGCGAGTCCTGGACGATCTCCTCGAGTGGGCTCGGCGGGGACTCGTGCACGATCTGCTGGACCGGCTCCACGACCTGGCCCACGGGCTCCTCGGGCGGCGGCGGAGGGTCGGCGCGAAGCAGCTCGGGGAGCTGCGCGGCGGCGGGCCCACCGGCGTAGCCGAGCGCCGCGAGCGTGCCGACGAGGGCCACGAGCGTCCGTGGACCCCCACCCGGCTTCGCGCGGCGATGCAGCACCTCGAGATCATGATCGGCACGCGGAGCCGATGCGTCAAGCGCCGCGATCCGTTTCTCGATCGGCCGCGCGCCTCCCAACTTGTGCGCGTTCACGTGAGAAACGTCACGAAATCGGCCGGCGGCAGCCGGTCGGGGGCTTCTCGCTCCTGGCGCGGCGGGCCGAGATGCAGCAAGCCGATGACCCGCTCGTCGTCCGTTACCCCCAGGGCGGCGCGCCCCTCCGGGGTGCGCAGGACCGCCGGGGTGCGCCAGTAGCCGGCGAGCCCGCGGGCGTGGGCGCCGAGGAGCACGATGTAGCTCGCCGTGGCCGCCGCGCAGAGGTCCTCCTCGTCCTGGACCGGATCGTCGGAGCGCACCTGGCTCGCCGCCACCAGCGTGGGGGCGCGGTCGAGCTTGGCCGCCGCCTCGGGCCCCGCCGCTCGCTTGAGGCGGTCGAGCGACTCGGGCCCCAGCACGCGAAAGCGCCACGGGTTGGTCAGGTTGTGATTCGGGGCCCAGCGGGCCAGCTCGAACAGCTCCTCGAGCGTCTCGCGCGGCACCGGCTCAGCCGCGTAGGCCTTGTGGGTGCGGCGGGTGCGAATGGCGTCCTGGACGTCCACTGCCCAGGTAGTCTGCCGGACGTGCCCTCCGGGATCGTGCTCGTGACCGGTGCCTCGTCCGGCATCGGCGAGGCCACGGCGCTCCATCTGAAGGAGCTCGGCTTCGACGCCGTCGGCGCGGTCCGCAAGGACCAGGACGCCGAGCGCCTCGCCGCGACCGGTCTGCGGACGGTCAGGCTCGACGTGACCGACACCGATTCGATTTCGGCGGCCCGCTCGGAGCTCGGCGACGGCCCGCTGGCCGGGCTCGTCAACAACGCCGGCATCGCGGTGGCGGCGCCGCTCGAGTTCCTGCCGCTCGACCAGCTCCGGCACCAGCTCGAGATCAACCTGATCGGCCAGGTCGCGGTCACGCAGGCGTTCCTGCCGGCCCTCAGGGCGGGGAGCGGGCGGATCGTGAACGTCAGCTCGATCGGCGGGCGGGTCGCGCTGCCGCTGGTGGGCGCCTACAACGCGTCGAAGTTCGCCCTCGAGGCGGTCAGCGACTCGCTGCGGCGAGAGCTCCACTCGCAGGGTGTCGACGTGATCGTGATCGAGCCGGGTGGGGTCAAGACGCCGATCTGGAAGAAGGGCGACGAGCTCGCCGCCGAGCTGACCGCCGACATGCCGCCCGAGGCCGGGCGCCTGTACGGCGGGCTGATCGAGGCGCTGCGCCGCGAGACGACGAAGATCACCTCAGAGACCGGAATCGAGCCGCGCGAGGTGGCGGAGACGATCGGCCGTGCGCTGACCGCCAAGCGACCGCGGGCGCGCTACCTGGTCGGCCGCGACGCGAAGATGCGCGGCCCGGTCGCCAAGCTGCTGCCCGACCGGGTGATGGACCGGGTGGTGGCGCGGGCGATGGGCGGCTGAGGCCTGCCCGTCAGTCCAGCCGGTAGAGCAGCGCCTCGCGCTCGCGCTGCTGGACCTGGAGAGCTCCGTCGAAGGGATGGCGCTCGGCCATCGGAGGACTATGTCATAGGGTCGGGCGAGCGCCGCAGGCGTCTGGGAATGAGGCGGCGGCGAAGCAGGACGAGGAGACCGAGGGTCGCCGCAGCGGCGGCGCCCACGAGGCCCACCGGGACACCCCCGTCGCCGTCGTCGCCGCCCTCGCCGGCAG
>JBOGXT010000494.1:0-7326 GCA_050694635.1 Thermoleophilaceae bacterium | reverse complement strand
CGTGCGCGCGCGGCCAGCTCCGGATCGTTTGTGCACTCCGCGCCCCCGTCGCCCAGCGCGCCCAGGTTCTTGCTCGGGTAGAAGCTGAAGGCGGCGGCGGTGGCGAGGCTGCCGGCCCGACGGCCCCGCCAGCGGGCTCCGTGCGCGTGGGCGGCATCGTCCAAGAGGAGCAGGCCATGCGTCCGGGTGAGCTCCAGCAGCGCATCCATGTCGCACATCTGTCCGTAGAGGTGGACCGGGAGGACGGCCGCGGTGCGACGGCCGATGAGCGCTCTGGCGGCGGCGATGTCGATCAGACCCGTCTCTTCGTCCACGTCACAGAAGACCGGCACTCCTCCGGCATGCACGACAGCGAGCGCCGTCGCGATGTAGGTATGCGCGGGAACGATCACCTCGTCGCCCGGGCGCAGCCCGGCGGCGAGGAGGCCAAGCGTGAGCGCTGCGGTGCCGGAGGACACGCCCACGCAGTGGCGGACGTCGCACAGGCCGGCGAATTCGTGCTCGAAGCGCTCCACCTCCTCGCCGAGCACGAAGGCGCTGCGTGCCACGACCCCGTCGAACGCGGCCTGTAGCTCAACGGCGATCGCGGCGTGATCGCGCCGGAGGTCGACGAACGGGACCCCGGCCTGGCGGCGTGGCGCGACCGCCGTCAAGCGCTCCCTCCGGCCCGGGCCAGCCGCGCCCATTCCTCCGCATCCGCAAGCACCGCATGGCCCGCCGGATGTTCGGGATCGAGGAGAAGGGAGACGGCCTCGTTCCGCGACCGCACACCCAGCTTGGCGAAGGCGGAGGTCAGGTGACACTTCACGGTGCTGGTGGCGAGGTAGAGCGTGTCGGCGATCTCGTCGTTCGTGCAACCGCCAACCACCAGGCGCAGCACCTCTCGCTCGCGATGCGAGAGCACCGGGACCTCCACCTCGCGCCTGACGCCGCGCGGGAACACGACCTGCTCCGCGTACACGGCGCGGATGGTCGGCGCCAGGGCGGTCTTCACGTGGTCCGTGAAGACGACGGCATCAACGCCTGCTCGGAGGACGCCGCGAAGCACCCCGGTGGAGACCGGGTCCGGGGCGACGAGCACGATTCGGGCGTGCGGGAAGGCGCTTCTGATGGCGCCGATTGGGCCGCTCACGGCGCTGACGCCGGCGGTGAGCTCGCAGCCCAGGACGATGATGTCCGAGGCTCCGGCCTCGAACGCCTCGCCGAGGAGACCCCCGATATCGCGCCGCCTATGCAACACGTTCAGGCCGTCGGCCGCGAGCGCTTCGATCATCTCGCGCCCGAGGTCCCGCTCGCCCGCCACCACGGCCACTGTCGGCCGCAGCGATATCGGCTGAGCGGGCCGAGGCCGGCGGGCTTCTCTCATCGGGGGGTGAACGAGCCGTCCGGGCCGCTTTTCGCTCGCCGGGGCCCGCGATGGGGCCGAGCCGGCCGCGGCGAGCTCACGGCAGAGGATTCGACGGCCGCGGTAATGGAGCGAGTGCACCGCGACCTCGGTACGACCCAGGCGCTTCGCGATCTCCCCCGGTGACAATCCCAGCAAGTGCCGCAGCACGAGGACCTCGCGCTGGTCGGCGGGCAGGTCCTTCAATGCCTCCATGAGCGCACGGCGCCGGTCGTCCCCAACCTCGTCGACCGGCACCTCGTCCCCGCAGACGTCCGCCTGCGGGATCGTGCGCCGCGCGCGCAGGTGATCGATGGCGGCGTTACGCGCGACGCGCAGGATCCAGGCCGAGAACGGAACCGCCTGGCGTTCGTAGGCGCCGATCGCCGTGATCAGCTTCGCGAAGACGTGCTGTGTCACGTCCTGCGCCTCATGGTCGTCGCCGACGATCGTCCGGACGTACTTGAGGACGCTGCCCGAGTAGCAGCTGTAGACGTAGCCGAGCGCTTCGCTATCGCCGGCTTGCGCGCGAGCGATCGCGCGCAAGCACTCCTGCGACTGGTCGGCCGCATCGGACGCGTGGCGGGGGCGAGTAGCCATCGGTGTCCTTTCCGAGTGCCAAGCGGCCACCCCCCGGACCCGCAAGAATCCTTGCAGTGCCATCGAACGCGGCCGCGAATTGACCGTTCTCGGCAACCTAGGACCCCGAAAGTTGCAGAAGATTTGTTTTGGGTGAGATCTGGATTAGCCGGCCAAAGGAACTCGCCCTGACGAAGGGATGGCTCGCTTAGCCTTGAACCCTGATCGGGATGCCTCCACGCGCGCGAGGGAGCTCGGCCCCGACAGACCGGACTGGCGCATACCGCTCGCCTGCCCGCGAGGAGCAGCGTGCGAGGCTCCTCGCCGAGATTCCCCATGGCCTCGCGCTGTTCGAACGTACTGGGAGGCTTGTAGAGGCGAACCCGGTGGCCGAGGAGCTACTTGGTCCGCGCGCGGCCGAACGCGGGCCGGGCACGACGTGCTGCGAGCTGCTCGGATGCCGGCGCCCGGACGGACCGCTCTCCGGGATCTGCCTGACGGCGCACGCATTCGAGCGGGGAACAGCCCTTGCCGAGGTCAGGCTGGAGCTCCCGCCGAGCAGGCCAACCAGGGGCGTGTGGGTCACGGCGGCGCCGGCGCGGAGCGGCGATGCCATCGTGCTCCTGCTTCGACCCGGCGCGTTGGGTGATCGGCGCGGCCAGCCACATCAGGACGGCGGTGAGCTGCGGCTCGCAATGCTCGGACCGACGCTCATCCAACGCGGCGGCGTCTCGCTCGGCGGCGACTGGTTGTGGCAGCGCCCGGGCCAGCTGCTCAAGTATCTCGCCTGCAACCGCGGCCGCTTCGTAGCCGCGGAAGAGATCTCGGAGGCGATCTGGCCGGGGGCGGATCCGTTTGCGGGCGTCGCGCGTGTGCGCCACTACGTCCACGTGGTCCGCGCGAAGCTGGAGCCGGAGCGCGACCGGCGCACCCCGTCCTGGTTCGTCGTCGCCGCCGGAGGCGGATACTCACTCGACCGAGCTCACGTGTGGCTCGACGTCGACGAGTTCGAGTCGTGCGCCGAGTCCGGTCTCGCCGCTTTCCGGCGCGGCGAGCGCCAACGGGCCGAGGTAAGCCTGGGTCGGGCGCTCGCCCTGTACCGCGGAGACTTCCTCGCCGACGAGCCGTTCGCCGACTGGGCCCTGTTCGAACGAGAGCGAGTGACCGCTTTGGAGAGCCGGGTGCTGAGTGCACTCGCCGAGCTGGCCCTAAAGGAGGGTCGACTCGACGAGGCCGGCCGTCGCCTCGAGCGGCTCGCAGGCCTGGAGCCGTTCGACACAGACGTTCAGCGCGACCTGATCGCCCTTTGCCTGCGCCGGGGACGGCGTAGCGAGGCTTTACGCCGCTACTCGGCGCTGCGTACCCGTTTCCAGCGCCATTTCGGCGAGGAGATCGGCTTCACCCTGACCGACCTCGTGGACGAGGCGACGAAGCCCCTCCGCCTCGCGAGACTGTCCTAATCTCCGACCTCTGCAAGAGGACCTGCACCAGCGCTGGTCCGGCCGGCCGTGCGGCGGGCCACTGCCGAGGGTTGCTACCCCACCGCCTTCTTCACCGCCGCCTCCAGCTCCTGGGCGCTGAACGCGCCTTCCAGGCGGGCGGCTATTCGGCCGCCTGAGGAGATCGTGAAGACCCAGGGCTCCGTTGGCAGCCGGAACGCCTCCAGCTGGGGGCGGTAGCCCTTCCGGATCTCGTTGCCGTTGTAGACCTCCATGTGGATGAACTCGGCCTCGTCCTCGTAGTCGGCCTTCACCTGCTCCACCACGTCCACCACCGGCCCGCACACACGGCTCTGGCACAGCCGAGGGGTCGCGAACGTCAGCACCACCGGCTCCTTGCCCACCACGTCCGCGAAGTCCGACTCGTGCTGCGAGGAGGGCGGCACGCGGGTGTCGATCTGCTCCAGGTCGCCGCCCACGTCCGCCTCCGTGAGCGTATGGATCCGCGGCGGGCGCTCGCCGACCCTCGGCACGAGGTCTTCGCTGCGCACCGTGATCGTCGGGCGGGCCGACACGGCCGCCACCAGCCGGCCGTCCAGCAGTGCCATCCCCAGCACCTCGTACTTGCCCGGCCGCGGCAGCGGCAGGTCCGTCACGTAAAGGGTCTTCGCCGCGTCCTCGTCCGCCGCCGACGACTGGCTCCGGAACTGCGTGGCCACCTCGAGCGACTCGTAGCGCGCCACGAACGGCCCCCGCGCCTCCCCGCCGCCGGCCGGCGCGACGTACACGGCCGCCGCGGCGTCCGCGATCTGCGCCCGGGCCGCCGTGAAGAGCCCGAAGGCGTAGCGGTTCCTGCCCGCCACGAAGTGGTCGAGCGAGGGCGCCAGCACCGGCCCTCCCTGCGGCAGCTCGTCGTACAGCTCGACCAACGTCTTGCCCTTCGCGCTCGGGAACTGGTCGGGCCGCGCCTCGGGCGGCGGGCGGTCGGCCCCTTGCTCGCCGTCCTCGCCGCCACAGCCGGCGGCCAGGAGGGCGCACGCCAGGAGCCCGGCGAGAATGAGGCGTCGGCTCGTCACGGAGCAGCGAAGGCTAGGGAACGCTCGAAACGCCCATCGCCGGTCGCGCCGATCCTTAACCGACGGTTCGCATAGGCTTGCGCCCGCTTTGACCGAGCGCGCCGCACTCATCACCGGGGGCTCGAGCGGCATCGGGCTGGCCATCGCGCGTGCGCTCGGCCAGGACGGCTACGGCATCACGATCTCCGCCCGCCGGCCCGACAAGCTCGAGGCCGCCGCGCAGGGCCTCCGCGACGAGGGGCTCGAGGTGCACGCCGTGCCCGCCAACATGGCCGACGAGGAGGAGATCAAGAGGCTGGCCCAATCGCACAAGGAGCGCTACGGCCGCCTCGACGTGCTGATCAACAACGCGGGCATCGGCATCGGCAGCGCGGTGGCCGACACGGTCACCAAGAAACTCGATCTCCAGCTCGACGTGAACCTACGCGGCGTCTACCTGATGGCGCGCGAGTGCATCCCGATGCTCAAGGAGGCGGGCGCCGAGCACGGCAAGGCGCTGATCGCCAACACCGCCTCGGTCGCGGGCAAGCGCGGGCAGGGCTGGCTGTCGGCCTACTCGGCGACCAAGTTCGGCGTCGTCGGCCTCAGCCAGGGCCTCCACAAGGAGCTCTCGAACGACGGCATTCAGGTCACCGCGCTGTGCCCGGGCTTCGTGGCCACGGACATGACCGACTGGATCGAGGGTCAGGTGCCGAAGGACGAGATGATCCAGCCCGAGGACATCGCCGAGGCGATCCGCTTCGTGCTACGCACCTCGTCCTACTGCGTCGTGCCGGAGATCCAGTTCGTCCGTCCGGGCGACGCTGAGGTCTGAGACCGCCTTCTCGTACTCGTCGAGCCGCCGGAACGGGCGCAGCCAGGCCCAGCCCGGCTGGTAGCGCAGCTCGCGGGCGCGGTGGCGCTCGCCGGTCGGGCGCTTCTCGCGCCGGGGCCGCGAGACGTCGCTCAGCGCGGGCGTCTCGTCGAGCACGATGCTGGCCTCGAGCATCGTGCGCAGCGTGTTGATCTCGCGGTCGGTGGCGGGCCGGGGCCGCGCACGCGCGCGCGTGTAGCGGTCCCAGGCCCGCGCGAAGCTCGCCAGGCTGGTGCGTCCGCCGTTGCGGTGGGCGGCCAGCATCGGGCAGACCCCGCCCTGACGGTCCGTGTAGGCGCCGACGATGATGCGGTTCGCTTCGATGCCCTCCAGCATCGCCTTGCGCGTCTGAAGGGGAAGGCAGTCGATCGCGATGCGGAGCTCGCGTGCTGGGCGTCGGCGTCTCATCGGCGGTTGATCTGGTATCGGTCCTCCTCACCGTGAACTTGAAACAGGCGCGCACGACTCGCACAAGCGGCGAAAGGAGACTTGCATGCGGCTGGGCCTGAACCTGGGCTACTGGGGCCTGGGCCTGACCGCGGCGGACCAGCTCGCCCTGGCCCGCGAGGCGGAGGCCGCCGGGTTCGACTCGATCTGGACCGCAGAGGCCTACGGCTCGGACGCGGCCACCCCGCTCGCCTGGTTCGCGGCCCACACCGAGCGCGTCAAGCTCGGCGCGGCGATCCTCCAGATGCCGGGCCGCTCCCCAGCCATGACCGCCATGACCGCGGTCACGCTCGACCACCTCTCCAACGGCCGCTTCCTGCTCGGGATCGGCACCTCGGGCCCGCAGGTCGCCGAGGGCTGGCACGGCCAGCGCTTCGGCAAGCAGCTCGCGCGCACGCGCGAGTACGTCGAGATCGTGCGCAAGGCGCTGGCCCGAGAGCGGCTTGTCTACGAGGGCGAGACCTACACGCTGCCGCTCCCCGACGGGCCGGGCAAGGCGCTGAAGCTGATGCTCGCCCCGGTGCAGGAGCGGATGCCGATCTACATCGCCGCGATCGGGCCCAAGAACACGCAGCTCGTTGGCGAGATCGCCGACGGGTGGCTGCCCGTCTTCTTCTCGCCCGAGCACGTCGACGGCTCGCGCGAGCTGCTCGAGGAGGGCGCCGCGCGCTCGGGCCGCTCGCTCGACGGCTTCGACATCGCCCCCACCGTGCAGGTCTCGATCGACGACGACGTGGACCGCGCCCGTGACGCCATGCGGCCCTTCGTCGCCCTCTACGTCGGCGGCATGGGCTCCCGCGAGAGGAACTTCTACAACCGGCTCGTGCAGCGCTACGGATTCGAGGACGCCGCGCGCGAGATCCAGGACCTCTACCTCGACGGCAAGAAGGACGACGCGGCGGCCGCGATCCCGCCCGAGCTGATCGACCTCGTCACGATGGCCGGACCGCGCGAGAAGGTGCGGGAGCGGCTCGAGGTCTACCGCGCGGCGGGGGTGGGCACGCTGATCGTCTCGCCGATGGAGCTCGACCCCGAGCGGCGCAAGCGCACGATCCGCGAGCTCGCGGAGATGCTCTGAGCGCCGCGCGGCGGCGGATCCTGCTCGCCGCCTTTGGCGACCCCGGGCACGCCTTTCCCGCGATCGCACTCGGCCGCGAGCTGGCGGCCCGCGGGCACGACGTCACCCTCGAGACCTGGTCGCGCTGGCGCGAGCACGTCGAGCGCGAGGGGATGCGGTTCGCCGCGGCGCCCGAGTACCAGGTCTTCCCCACGCGCGAGCGCCCGCTGAAGCCCTACGCGGCCGCGGTGCGGGCGTCCGCCGAGACCGCGGCCGTGATCCGCGAGGTGGACCCCGAGCTGGTGGTGGCCGACATCCTCACGGTCGCCGCGGCGCTTGCCGCCGAGCTGGAGGGGCGGCCCTGGGTGACCCTCGTGCCGCACGTGCTGCCGATGGGCGAGCCCGGCTTCCCGGTCTACGCGCTGGGCGCCGTCCAGCCGCGCACGCGAGCGGGGGCGCGGCTGTGGCGGCTCGCCCGCCCGCTCCTGATG